>JAMHVA010000313.1:0-1850 GCA_035904625.1 Alphaproteobacteria bacterium
TTGGGGTTGGGGCCGGTGCCCAGTTCGCCGACATAGCTTTTATGCTTATGATTGAACAGATCCTGACGCCGGAACGATGCCGTCACGGGGAGCTGCGCAATGCTGGCAAAGCTTTCAAATTCCTCAATGCCTTTATCCGTCCAACCGCTGCCACCGATGATCACCAGGGGCTGGCGCGCATCCTGCAGCAGGGTCTTGATCTGCGCGAGAGAATCTTTTGTTGGGGCGGACGGCATCAGCGGCGTTGCGTGGATGGCGGCGGCTGTGGTTGTTTCCGTCAGCATGTCTTCCGGCAGACCGATCACAACCGGACCGGGGCGACCCGTGGTCGCAACAGCGAATGCATGGGCAATGATTTCCGGGATGCGGGCAGGATCATCAATTTCCGTGGCCCATTTCGCCAATCCGCCGAATACCTGCCGTACGTCGATTTCCTGAAACGCTTCGCGGCCTTTGTCGGCACGCCCGACCTGGCCCATGAACAGGATCATAGGGGATGAGTCCTGCATGGCGGTGTGAACGCCGATCGAGGCGTTGCAGACACCGGGCCCGCGCGTGACAAAACAGATGCCGGGCGTGCCGTGCAGCTTGCCCCAGCTTTCCGCCATGAATGCGGCACCACCTTCCTGACGGCAGGTGATGACCTTGATATCGGAATGATCGAGAAGGGCATCAAGAACCGCGAGGTAACTCTCACCAGCCACACATGAAACCAGTTTGGTGCCGTGAGCGGCCAGAGATTTGACGAGAAGCTGTGCGCCTGTGAGATGTGCAGTCATAATAAAGCCCTGTTATGGTTATTCTGAAGCGGGAGTATCGCACGCATATCGTGTATGAAAAAGCCCCATTTTGGGTTGTCTCTGACTGAGTTTCATGAGATTCTAAGGGCCTCAGGCTAGGGACGGCTGAGATTTGCATGAGTTATCAATTTCGCAATGTGTCTGTGCTTGTTGTCGATGATGTGAGGCCCATGCTTTCGCTGGTGTCCTCGCTGTTGAAAATCTTCGGATTTAGCAATGTCTATCTGGCAGATAACCCGGAAGATGCGTTCGCGCAGTTTTGCAAATACAAGCCGGACATTGTGATCACCGACTGGCAGATGCAGCCCTATGACGGGCTGGAGCTGATCCGCAAAATACGCCGCGACCCCCGTTCGCCGAACAAGTTTGTTCCTGTCGTGATGATGACAGGCTACAGCCATCGTATCCGCGTTGAAAAGGCACGTGATATAGGCGTCACGGAATTTCTTGTGAAGCCGTTTACGGCAAAAGATCTTTGTGCGCGCATTGAGCAACTGGTCGAGCGTCCGCGTAAATTCGTGGATACGGGCGAATTCTTTGGCCCCGATCGCCGTCGCCGTAAAAATGATACCTACAAGGGGCCGCGCCGCCGTGAGGAAGAGGAAGTCTTCGAAATCGATCTGGTCGAGCCGTCTGATGCAGAGAAAATTCTGAAAGACTTGCAGGATCATGTGCGCAGCGTCGGGCCTTCGACACGGAAGAAGACCGATAAATGACCGAGAAGAAGAAATCTTCAGGAAAGGCTAAATTCTTCACGCCGACAAACGTGCTGCGTCAGAAAGCGGGATATGGCGGCGTCAATCCCGATGTGGTCCAGCGTGCTGAAGAATTTATCCGTGATAACGATGTCGATTTCACGGAAATGGCAAAAGTCATGCTGGAAAGGCTGGACCGCGCCGTCGAAGGTGTCACACAGGATGATCATCGCAGCCAGGAAGGTATCAACCGCATGATCGGCCCGATCATGGAATTGAAAGCCAACGGGGCCATGTTCAAGTTTTCGCTGATCAGCGATGTTGCGGATATCGCGCTCGATTTCCTTGAAAATAT
>JAMHVA010000314.1:0-2807 GCA_035904625.1 Alphaproteobacteria bacterium
TGGCCGCACAGGTTTGAATACATCTGCTGGCAATACGCTTGTACCGACCGGCATCAATGGCGGAGGAACTTGGGCACAAGTTGGGGTTGCCGATCAGCACGCCTGTGCTGTCAGATCTGATAATACCCTTCGTTGCTGGGGTAATAATTTTAACGGTCAGTTGGGTGACAATTCGACGACGCAGCGCCTTGTCCCTGGTCAACCCCCATTTTAGAGTCCAGGATTTAAGTTACAGTTCTGCCGTTGTAGCGGCATGAAGGAAGGGGCTGGAGCGTAAGCGAAGGCCCCTTCCTTCATGCGGGCCAGCGGTGCCGGTGGCCTGTAACCAAGGCTGGTATGGGGGCGGATGTGGTTGTAATGGTGTCGCCACTGTTCGAGCAGAACTTGCGCTTCTTTCAGGGTGTAAAAGGTCTCGCCGTTCAGGTATTCATCGCGAAGGCGTCCGTTAAAGCTTTCATTATAGCCATTTTCCCACGGGCTCCCCGGTTCGATATACAGCGTCTTGATCCCCAGCTTCGGCAACCAGGTTCTGATCGATTTTGCCGTAAACTCGGAACCGTTGTCAGACCGGATGTGATCCGGGATGCCCCGCGTGATAAACAGATCGGTCAGCACATCCATCACATCATCGGCTTTCAGGCTGTAGCCCGTCCGTAAGCTAAGGCATTCCCGCGTGTACTCATCAATCACCGTCAATGTTCTGATCTTTGTGCCGTCTTTCAGGCGTTCCGCCACAAAATCATACGCCCATACATGGTTCGGCCAGCACGGGCGGAGACGAATGCATGATCCATCATTCAGGTATAAACGGCCTTTTTTCTTGTGTTTTTGCGGGACTTTCAGAGCCTCCTGTCGCCATATACGCTCCACCCGTTTGTGATTGACCACCCAGCCCTCTACACGCAGCAGGGCTGTGATCCGCTTATATCCATAGCGGCCATAGCGTCTGGCCAGTTTTATAATATCAGCAGTGAGGGCTTCCTCGTCATCGGGCCGCGCGGGCTTTCGCCGCTGCAATCCCCGGCTTTGCCCCAGAGCCGCACAGGCGCGCCGCTCTGTAATCCCCAGTTTCTGCTGCGCAAAAATCACAGCCTCCCGCCGCCGAAGCGGGCTGGTCAGAACTTTCCCGTTGAAACTTCTTTCAATATCAGATTATCAAGGCTTAAATCCGCAACAACCCGTTTCAGTCGGGCATTCTCCTGCTCAAGGTCTTTCAGGCGTCGGGCCTGATCCAGACCTAACCCACCGTATTCTTTCCGCCAGCGGTAATATGTATTGGCCGTCACATCGATCTCGCGCAGCACTTCTTCCATGCCGCAGCCGCGCCCCACCATCACCTCAGCCTGACGCAAATACCCGATAATCTGCTCCGCCGTATAACGCTTTCGTGCCATTTTTAAACCCCCTCAAAGTTGTCCATAATTTATCTGGATTCACTCCAGATATGGACTCATTTATAGGGGGTGGCTCACATTAAACCTCGCACATGCGAGGTTTTTTATGGTGGGTTTCCTTATCTGTGCCATGTTTTGAGGCCTCCCATCGTTATCGGTTGAATTGCCTTTTTGTAAGAAATGTTTAAGATCGGCGCCTTGAAAAGTGAGGTGCCGGTTTCCATGCAGACGTGCGAAAGACGATATTACAGCCTGTTTGCTGTGTGTCTGGCTCTGGTACCGTTGCTGACGATCAGTTTTCCGCGCGTGATTGCTTACATTCCCGCATTGGCCGGGGTTACCGGATTTGCCGCTTACTATTTCGTGTTCAGGGCCAGACCCGTGTTGTCGCGCCCGGCGGTCCTGATATCCGGGGTTATCGTGGCGCTTATGATCCTTAGCAGCCTGTGGGCGATTGATCCCGAACAGTCACTGGAGCGCGCTTTGAAAACATCGCCGCTCCTGATCGCGGGAGCTTTGTTGATCAGTTGTATTATGATGATGCGGCTAGAGGGCCTTCGGCCTTATTTACGGTTTTTGCCGTGGGCGCTGCTCATTACCGCGTTGGCGGTTGCCGTCGAGTTAGGGCTGAATTTCCCCTTATACCGGATGATCCGCGGTGAATTCGATACTGAACTCAGTCGTTCCGTGTTTAACCGGGCAACGGTCACGGTGATCCTGCTGCTGATTCCGACGCTGGCCATTATGGGGCATTATTACAGCCGCAAAATATGCGCGCTGGCATCGGCGTTGACGATCATGCCGTTGCTGTTGCTGGGTGAAAGCCAGTCGGCGCAGCTGGCGCTGATTGTGGGGGGGGTGGTTTATTTCCTGTTTCCCTGCCGCTGGAAACTGATCTGGCCTGTTACCGCCGTTCTTATATATGTTTTCATGCTGTCGTTGCCGTTCATCTTTATCTGGGCGTTCAACCAGTGGGCGGCGGACGTGCAGACAATGCCGGTTCTGGGGCGCGGCGGCGGCAACGCCGGCTCCCGTATGGAAATCTGGGACTATGTCAGCCGCTACGCGTTGCAAAATCCGCTTTACGGGTACGGCGTCGAGGCAACCAAGCAAGTGCCCCATTTTGACACGCAGCAACTTTACCAGAAGGGCGATACAATCCTGCACCCGCATAATTATGCGTTGCAGATCTGGATGGAATTCGGCGTGATCGGGATTACGCTGTGCGGCGCGATGATGGGCTGGATGCTGATGCAGATGAGTAAGCTGGCGGCGCCGCAGGCCCGTGTTGCTGTTTCAACACTGTCTGCGGTTCTGGTGGTGGCCTCAACCGGGTATGGGCTGTGGCAGGGCTGGTGGCTGGGTCTGCTTTTTACGGTGTGCGCCTATACGCTGATTGTCATCCGTCTTGCG
>JAMHVA010000315.1:0-2550 GCA_035904625.1 Alphaproteobacteria bacterium
GAAGCGTCGAGACAAGAGCCTCTCCCGTGACCAGTTCACCGATCACATCCTCGACCTTGAATACCGGATTGGCGCGATATGTCTGCGCGGCCTGTTTGATAAAATTCTGCTGCTGCGGTGTGAAGGCACGCAAGGCGTGCTGCACGCGGTTACCCAGTTGCCCCAGCACAGATTCAGGAATGTCCTGCGGGTTCTGTGTCACGAAATAAATACCGACACCTTTTGAACGGATCAGGCGTACGACCTGTTCAATCTTCTCCAGCAAAGATTTGGGAGCATCTTTGAACAGTAAATGCGCTTCATCAAAGAAAAATACTAGTTTGGGCTTATCCAGATCCCCGGCTTCAGGCATCTCCTCAAATAACTCCGAGAGCATCCAGAGCAGGAACGTTGAATAAAGGCGCGGCGATTGCATCA
This sequence comes from Alphaproteobacteria bacterium, assembly GCA_035904625.1. Taxonomy (GTDB): domain Bacteria; phylum Pseudomonadota; class Alphaproteobacteria; order Micavibrionales; family Micavibrionaceae; genus Micavibrio_C. The sequence goes on from JAMHVA010000315.1 coordinate 418, forward strand.
ATTTATCGGCCAACAGAATATTAACCATGCCCTTGCCATCCATGTCCGTGCGCACAAAGTCTTTCATATCCAGCGCCGGTTCACCGAAAAATTCTTCCCCGCCCTGTTGCTCGAATTGCAACAACGCGCGCTGGATCGCCCCGACAGAGGCTTTGCTGACCTGACCGTATTTGCTGGAAATCTCGCTGGCGTTTTCACCCATATAGGCCAGCAGCGCCTGAATATCTTTCAGGTCAAGGAGCAGCATGCCCTCTTCATCGGCCATGTGGAACGCGACGCTCATGACGCCTTCCTGTGTATCGTTGAGGTCCAGCAGGCGCGACATCAGCAAAGGCCCGATTTCGGAGACGGTTGTACGCACGGGGTGTCCGCCCTCCCCGAACAAATCCCACAAGGCGACAGGAAATGCCTGCGGATTATAGGGCACAAGCCCGACTTCCGCGGCCCGCTTCACCAAAAAATCTTGTTTCTCGAACGGCATGCACAGCCCGGTCAGGTCGCCCTTCACATCGGCCATAAACACGGGAACACCTGCGTTTGAAAAACCTTCGGCCAGAACCTGTAATGTCACCGTCTTTCCCGTACCTGTCGCCCCCGCGATCAGGCCATGCCGGTTCGCCCATTTCAGGCTCAGTTCCTGACCGTTTCCTGCATTACCGGTTTCAGCGCCTAAAAATATGCCAGACATTGCAAATCCTCCGTGAATATCTGTTCATCATAGACATTTTATCAAGGCTTTCAATTGGTTAAAGAACTGGTATTATAGCACCCATGAAACGCGTCGCTATACTGGGCACATGGAAAAGCATACAATCCGACATCGCCGAAGATGTCGCACAATTCACACGTCAGGTCGTCCAGCGTGGCGATAAAATCATGACGGGCGGCGGCCCCGGAGTAGAATATATCGTGATTCAGGAAGCCCTGAAATGGGACACTCTCGCTGAAAACCTTGAAGTCATCCTGCCTGTACCGCTCGAAAATTATAAAAGCCATGTCATGAAAAGCGCCGTACGCAATGTGATTGCCAAGACCGAGTCCGACGATTTGATACGTCTTCTGCAGGGGTTGCGGCTGAAGAACAGAACCACGCTCAAAGCCATGAAGCTCAAAGAATTCAGCAACGATGGACTAATCTCCCGCAATCAGGCCGTTGTTGATATTGCTGATGAATTGATCGCCTTCCAGATCAATGACAGTTCCGACATCGAGGCCGGAATAGAACGCGCACGGAAACGTGAAATTCCCGCGCGCATCATGCATTACTACCGATAAAAAAGCCGCCCTGCTCAGGCGGCTTCTTCGATATTCATCTTCAAAAACTTAAGCCGCTCCGGCTTCGCGCTCTTTATTCGCCTTCTTCTTGGCGATTTCGCGGTCCGTAGGCGAGAGGAATTTTTTACGCAAGCGCAGAGATTTCGGCGTGACTTCGACCAGTTCATCATCATTGATGTAAGCCATCATATCTTCCAGGCTCATCTTGCGCGGCGGCACCAGAACAACCGCTTCATCAGCGCCGGAAGCACGAACGTTGGTCAGTTTTTTGCCCTTCAGCACGTTGATATCAAGGTCGTTATCGCGGCTGTTCTCACCCACAATCATGCCTTCATAAACACGGTCACCATGACCGATGAACATCGTTCCACGGTCCTGCAGGTTGAAGATCGCATAGGCAACGGCATCACCCTTGTCGGTGGAAATCAGCGCGCCGCGGTGACGGCCTGCCATTTCACCTTTATAGGGACCATAGGAATGGAACAAGCGGTTCATGACACCTGTTCCGCGTGTATCGGTCAGGAACTGGCCCTGATAACCGATCAGGCCGCGGGACGGCGCTTTGAACGTAATGCGGATTTTCCCGGCGCCTGACGGACGCATATCGGTCATCTCGGCCTTACGCTGTGTCATCTTATCAACGACAACGCCTGTGTACTCTTCATCAACGTCGCAGAACACTTCTTCGTACGGCTCGGTCAGGTTGCCATCTTCATCCTTCTTGAACAGAACGCGCGGACGAGAAACAGACCGCTCGAACCCTTGGCGGCGCATGTTGTCGATCAGAACACCCAGCTGAAGTTCACCACGGCCCGCCACTTCGAACGCATCTCGGTTAGCGGATTCTGTCAGACGGAT
>JAMHVA010000316.1:0-3609 GCA_035904625.1 Alphaproteobacteria bacterium
GACATCCTGTGGATTGCTGACATGGCGGCTCATAGACACTTTAAGCTTATCCATCGCCCGCTGTTCGAGCTGACGGACACGCTCCTTGCTAACGCCGAGCTGCTTACCTAGTTCTTCTAAAGTTACAGGTTCGTACACAAGATGACGCTCCCGGATAATGGTTTGTTCACGATCCGACAGTTCACCCAGCGCCTGTTGCAGCCATGCGGAACGGGTTTGGGCGTCTTTCATGCCGATGACGACCTCTTCCGGGTTGGGTCGGCTGTCCGCGAGGAAGCTTTGCCAGTCCGTTTCGCCGTCTTCGCCGATTGTCGCGTTCAGGGACTGGTCGTTCGCCGCAAGGCGTGCCTCCATGTCCTCGACCTCGCCGATGTTGACGTCCAGTTCCTTGGCGATCTGGCGGCGACCTTCATCGCCCAGACCTTCCTGACCGTTCTTGCTCTCAATCTTTGCGCGCAGGCGGCGCAGATTGAAGAACAGGGATTTTTGCGCGGCGGTTGTGCCTGTCCGCACGATCGACCAGTTCCGCAGGACGTAATCCTGAATAGAGGAACGGATCCACCATGAGGCATAGGTTGAAAAGCGCAGTCCGCGTTCAGGTTCGAAACGGCTGGCGGCTTGCATCAACCCGATATTGCCTTCCTGAATCAGGTCGCCCATCGGCAGACCGTAATTGCGGAAGCGGGATGCCATCGACACAACAAGGCGTGTATAGGACTGCACCAGTTCGTGCAGCGCTTTCTCGTCGCCTTTATCGCGCCAGCGCGTTGCCAGTTCCAACTCGTGATCTTTCTCGAGCAGAGGCGCGTTCATTGAATTGCGGATGTAATCCAGATTGGATTTCTGGGTTTGGATATCGTCTATGTGTGCCATGATAAACCCCCATTGGTCACTTGGTTGTCTCCGTATACCAACCCTTAAAAAGCGATTTGGTTCGGAACTACACTGACTAGTTTAGCATCCTAATTGTGTCAGAAAATAGGCCAAGTAGGGGTTTTTTCATTAAATTTTTTTCATGTGGGTACAAAATTGCCACAATCGGAAAAAATCATTAAGTTTCAATGAGTTCGAAGATTTCACCCATCGGGGTTATCCCTGCGCAAACCAGCGCCCCGCCATAGCCGCAGCCGCCGTCCAGCGTGGCGGTTACACAATTGATATGCAGGCCTTTTTTCTCGGGGTCAAACCCCCGGACGACCTTCTGGAAGGGGGCATAAGGGGTCTGGATACTCTCGAAATCTTTGCCGCCCCACCAGAAACTGTCGCCCTGATCATGCAGGGGGCGCCCGGCATTCAGACCGCTATGGACGAACAGCATCGGGTATTCCGTTTGTTCGCTGGTATAGGCCGCGCGGCGGTGGTGTGTCGAAAATATATCGTGGCCGGGGTGGCGGCGTACGGTCTCACGGATATGTCCGGTCCACTTGGTCAGGCTCATGACGCCTTCATGCGCGGCCATCAACCCGCGCTGGGGATCAATACCGTAGGATGCCAGAGTTTGACCAATCCCATTGCCGATCATCCACTCCAGAACGTCGGCGGGGTTGGGCGCAAACTGAACCTGCAGCAGCTTCTGCCACATCTCTTCCTGGCTTCCCCTGAGATAGGAAACGTCACCCGCCATCATCCCGGGCAGGGACAGGACCATCCGGCGGAAGGTTAAAATCTCGTCGATTGTGCCCGCCGGGTCGGAACCATGACCGGCATAGTTGCCCAGATAGACAATCCGGTCGCCCGGGCGCACCATCGGCAGCAGTAGATCGTGCAGGGTCATCAGCCGACGGGCTTCGCCATGAATGGCTGCAATCGCCCATATGCGCTGCGGCTTGCCCATCAGGGCAAAGCGCGGATCAGTGCTGTTATTGCATGCGGCTGTGTGAAACACGGAAAACCAGTCCTGATGAAATCAGGTTAAGAGGCGGGCAGAGATGGGAAACTTCCCAGAATCTAATTAATTCTACTGCAAAGCTTCGGCGAAACAATATGGTTTCATTCAAAAATATAAGTGAAATCAATGTAGTATAGTAATTGTCGTTAAAAAATCATTGTAGATCATAAAGAAAGAACCCGCTACGAGAGCGGGTTCTTAGGATTGGAGTATATAACTCTGATAAGTCTATGAAATTAAGCGGCAGCCAGCTTACCCAGCATTTTTTCCAGCTGTTCTGCGGCTTGCAGTTCAGTGATTTTCTGAACAGCGGCAACTTCGCGGGCCAGACGCTCAAGCGCGGATTGGTAAATCTGACGCTCGGAATAGGATTGCTCATGGTCGTCGTTGCTGCGTTTCAGGTCACGAAGAACTTCAGCGATCGATACCGGATCGCCGGAGTTGATCTTCATTTCGTATTCCTGGGCGCGGCGGCTCCACATGGTGCGTTTGATCTTGGCGCGGCCCTGCAGGGTTTTCATCGCGTCTTTCAGGCGGTCAGTCGAGCACAGCTTGCGCAGGCCGGACGACTTGGCTTTGAAAACCGGGATTTTCAGGCACATACGGTCTTTTTCAAAACGGATCGCGTACAGCTGGACGTCCATACCGGCGATGGTCTGCGTCTCGATATTCTCCACAACGCCCACGCCGTGAGCCGGGTAAACGACAGCATCGCCAACCTTGAAGGAAACGGCAGCGCCGTTATCGTTCAGCGGGGCTTTCGGAGCGGTCGTAATGATCTGGCGCTGGGGTTGCTGGCCCGGACGGTTGGCGCTGAACGGGCTGTTCGGACGCTGCGGTACGGGTGCCATGCTGGCCTGACGAACCGGAAGGGTAGGTTTCGCGGCAACAGGCGCTGCTTTCGCAACCGTTTTGGCAACAACAACCGGAGTTTCAACCTTGGCAGCCTTTACGGCCTTGGTTTCTTTAACCGGTGTAGCAACTTTCTTGGAGGTTGCTGTCACAGCGACCTTTTTCGGCGCTGTTGTAACTTTCTTGGAAGCGGGGACTGCAGCTTTTGTCTTCGCGACCTTTTTCTCGGCGGCGGCTTTGGGTTTCGTGGCCGTCGTTTTCACGGCGAGTTTCTTCGTGGGCGCTTTTTGTTGTACTTTTTTTGCTGCTTTGGCTGCCATCATTTGACCCTTCTGCTATAAAAATCAATGCGATAAGCCGCAATCTTCCAAAATAAAGAGGGAAGAGACTGGGGAGACGGCCACCGCAGTGACCGAAGACCTTTGCCGCTATTGCGAATGGAGTGACTATAGTTAAAATTTCGTAAAATTTCAACCTGAAAATTACATATTTACCATATAATATTTTCGATACGCATGTGTCAAATCTTTTATTATCAATATGTTGAGTATATTAGTTAAAGTAAATCATGATAAAAATATCCACCGGGAAAAGTTTCCCTTTATGAAACACACTGGATAGAAATGGGGAGAATCGGGCCTAATCGCCTTCACCGGGCTTCGGGCTGAACCATTCTTCAAACTTGTTTGGCTTGTCTTTGAACTCCTCCGCTTCGGGCAGTGCCTCTTTGGCCCGGGTCAGGTTCGGCCACAGCTCGGCGTACTTGCGGTTCACCTCGACCCATTTTTCAGCCTTGGCGTCGGCGTCGGGGATAATCGCTTCAATCGGACATTCTGGCTCACAGACGCCGCAATCGATGCATTCATCAG
>JAMHVA010000317.1:0-7196 GCA_035904625.1 Alphaproteobacteria bacterium
CAGCCAGTCGATGAAATTCTGTGTCCGGCGCATAGCCGACCGGATCGCCGGATTGCAGCGGGCCGGGTGGTCTTCCGGCAGACCCAGAATCGGATTCAGCGCATCCACAACCGTCGCCAGATCGGCCTGACGGCGGGTATTTCCTGTGAACATTGTTACAGGATTAGACGTAATATAGTGAAGATCGTCGCGCAGCTTGGCCGCCGCCGTCGCCCCGAGAGAGCATAAACCGGCATATTCAGGTTGCCCCTGCGCCAGCGCCACATCGTGCTGGCGCGTCAGGAAATCGTTCATCAGATCAAAATCGCTGACCAGACGGGCCCGTTTTTCGGGCGTTTCATATTTATGGGTTGCCATTAATTACACACCTATTTGCCAGAAGAAATATTATTATACGATTCACGTTTCTCCAAAGCAACAATATATCTCTTTTGTTAAAGTATTATGAAAACATTGACTTTCGCAGGTGCAGTACTATAAATTTCGCTAACCGTTGAAATAAGGCGAAAATTTATGAAGCTGTCCCAGTTTTTCCTGAAAACGCACAGAGACGCCCCGACAGACGCCAGCCTGCCGTCACAGCAGCTGATGCACCGGGCCGGGATGATTCACAAAGTTGCGCAGGGTCTTTACGGCTGGCTGCCGCTGGGCCAGCGGGTCTTGAAGAAAATCGAGGCCATCATCGATGACGAAATGGCCCGTAGCGGCGCCCAACGTGTTGATTTTCCTATCATTCAGCCTGCCGATATCTGGTATAAAAGCGGCCGCCTGAAGCCCGACGATTCCAGCTACGGCCCGGAAATGCTGAAAATCGTTGATCGCAATCAGGGCGAACTCGTGGTCAGCCCAACCGGGGAAGAGTTGTTTACCAGCATCATTGCCGGCATGAACATGTCATATAAGGACATGCCTCTGAACCTGTATCAGATCGAAAAGAAATACCGCGACGAAGAACGCCCCCGCTTCGGCACGTTGCGAACCCGGGAATTCACCATGAAGGACGGCTATTCGTTCGACACATCCGAAGCCGCCTCGCATGTTACCTATCACCGCATGTTTGCCGCCTATCAGCGCATATTCCACAGAATGGGCGTGTCCGCCATTCCGCTGGAGGCGCCGCGCGGCCCGGTCGGCGGCAGCCTGAGCCATGAATTCGTGATCCCGACCGAAAACGGCGAAAGCGACATCCTGTTTGATGCCCGCCTGCTTGATCCTTCGCAGGTTCCGCCGGAATCGATCTACCAGAGCGATACCACGCTCGCGCAGCATTTCGGCACGGTCGGCAGCTTGCGGGGCATCACCGCAGACATGCTGCCGGAGGGCCAGCCCGCCCCGGAAGGACTGATCGCCAAGCGCGGTATCGAAGTCGGCCATATTTTCAATCTCGGCACCCGCTATTCCCAGCCACTTCAGGCGCAATTCACTGATAAAACAGGGAAAAAAGAATTTGCCCATATGGGATGTTACGGCATCGGCGTATCCCGCCTGCCCGCCGCCATCATTGAAACATCCCACGATAAAGACGGCATCATCTGGTCGCCATCCATCGCGCCGTTTCAGGTTGTGCTGGTCAATGCTGCGGTCAGGGATGAGACCACCACAGCCATCGCCAGCCAGCTTTATGAAATGCTGCAGGAAAAGGGCGTTGAGGTTCTGTTCGACGACCGCGATATCAATACCGGAATCAAGCTGAAAGATGCTGATCTGATCGGCGTCCCGTTACAGATCCGGATCGGCAAGCGCGAAGCCGCCGGGAACGAAGTCCAGATCAAGGTCCGCAGCACCGGCGAAACCTTTACCGTGCCGGTGGGCGATGCCGTCTATGCACTGGGCCGGAAACTCCAGCCCGTCGCGGCGCTGTAACGGCCTGATTCGGGATTTGTTAACGACATTGTTATAGAATGCGAATACGCTGGCGACAGGCCTGAAAAAACATATATTTATAGTGACTTAAGACAATCATGTCGAACCACCACACCGGATACGGGCTGACATCATGACAACACCCGCAATCGGGCCAGAATTTGCTGCACAGGCCAGCCCTGCCTTCGCCGGGCCCGGGACCGTGCAAAATCATTCTTTAAGCCTGTGCTGGTACGGCCAGAAAATCGGATCGTTCGAAGTTGTCGATGGCGACAGCATTAAATGGGATGGCTATGCCGACCCCAAATTTGCCAATCTTTTCACCCAGCGCGAAAGCGACGGGATGCCTTACTTTCTGGCCAATATGCACCCGGACAACGAGCTTTACGAGCTTCTGGAGCAGGATGATCAGGTCACCTATATCATGGGCGGCCTGCGGTTTCTTTCCAATCTGGTCATTTCCAAGAACTGCCCGTTTGACCATCCGGTCCAGACCGACCAGTTGCAAACCGATTTTCCCCGCTATGTGCAGGATGGCACATTCAACGGCATCTATACCGGCCCCTTCCCGATTGATTCGGGCGAAGGCCTGGCCGACCAGCTGAAGGATTACTGGCGTAATCGCCATGTACCGCGTTTTTCCGGGGCGGAAATCAAGGTCCCGGCCACCCTGCACGAATACGGCGTGCTGCAACCCGCCATCACCACCCCGTTTACCCATATCATCAAGTTCCCGACCGGCAGCGGCGCGGAAGCCTGGGGTTTCAATGAATGGATGTCGCTGGAATTATCCGAAGCCGCCGGCCTGAAAACAGCGCAGCATGCCTTGCTGCCGCTAGGCAAAGACAATCCACCAGCTGTTCTGGTAGAGCGTTTCGATATCCCCGGCAAAGCCCGCAACGTGCAGCATAATATGTTCCTGATTCAGGATTTTTGCACCCTCGCCGGGATGGGCCCGGACGACAAGGGGCTGGGTTCGATGGAGCAGGTCGCCAAGGTGATGAAGCAGCTGTCGACCAATCCGCAGGCGGATCTCGAGGATTTATTCCGCAGGGCGATCCTGTCGGTGACGATCAACGACGGCGACATGCACCGCAAAAATATTGCCATGCTGTTCGAGTACAATCCGGAAGAAGAACGCTATGTCAGCGTCCGGATGTCGCCCACTTATGATGTGACATCAGAGATCTGGCAGTATGACAGCGAACAAAAACAAACGCTGAGCCTGCAAGGCAAGACCTCGGGCATCAAGGCCAAAACCATGATGGGGTTCGCCAAGGCGATTGGCCTGCCCGAAGACCGGGCGCAGGACATTCTGACTGAAACAACAACCCGGATTGCTGCGCGCGCGGTCGAAATCGCCCGCAACATGCCCGCCGAGGCCGCCAAACATGAGTGTTGCCAGTTTACCGCTGGCCGCATCGCCACATTCGCCGTCAGAAACACCCAGATGCTGGGCGGTACAGCCCCGGCATGGGATCCGGTGGAAGCGCCAAAAACCAAGATGGTCACCACAATCGACGGCGAAAAAGTCCTGAAAGTTCTGGGCCCCGCAGGCAACAACAAACAGAACCCGCGCCCCTTCTTTTAAAGATCGCGATGGCACGCGCCAGCCCTGAAATCACCGCAGAAAACCCCTGATTTTTGCCGCATTATGGCCATTGTTCCCGCGCTAGATGAAGATACGGGCAGGCAGACACCCGTCCGTGCGACAAATGGTCAAAGCTCTGAAGGGAGAGGGTTTTCAAATATGTTCAATACCGCTATACAGACAGTGATGAACACACAGCCAAAACACAGAATTGCCCTGGTCGATGATGACCGCAATATCCTGACATCCGTTGCGATGGCGCTGGAAGCCGAAGGTTTCGACGTCAAAACCTATACCGACGGCGAAGAAGGCCTGAAAGGCGTGACATCGAACCCGCCCGATCTGGTGGTTCTGGATATCAAGATGCCGCGTATGGACGGCATGGAAGTTCTCTCGCGCCTGCGCGAAAAATCCGCCCTGCCCGTAATTTTCCTGACATCCAAGGATGATGAGGTCGATGAGGTGATCGGCCTGCGCATGGGAGCCGACGATTACATCACCAAGCCGTTCTCCCAGCGCCTGTTGCTGGAACGGATTCGCGCCCTGCTCCGCCGCCAGACGTTGCGCACCGAGCAAACCGCGCCAAAACCGGACGAGGAAACCGTCACCGCCCGCGGCAACTTAAGTCTGGATGACGCCCGCCATGTCTGCACATGGAAAGGCCGCGAAGTCGATCTGACCGTGACCGAATACCTGCTGCTGAAGGCGCTGGCGATTCGCCCCGGACACGTCAAGAACCGCGACCAGTTGATTGACATGGCCTATGGTGAGAATATCTATGTCGATGACCGGACCATCGATTCGCATATCAAGCGCATCCGCAAGAAGTTCCGCGTCATCGATAACGAATTCTCTCAGATCGAGACTCTGTACGGTGTCGGATACAAATATAAAGAAGAGTGAGCCGGATATGCCTGCGTCAGCATCACTGCCGCAGGAAGAGGATCGTGTTGCCTGTAGCCCGCTGCACAATATTATCAGCAAACCCAAAATCGTTTACAAGCCCGCCCCGGGCAAAAGGCAGCGCCGCACAAGCCGCCTGACGCTGCGGATTCTGGCTGTCAATCTGGTCGCCCCGGTGGCGCTGGCGCTGGGCATCCTTTACATGGGCCAGTATCAGGACAACCTGATCCGCGCCGAGCTGGAAACACTCAAAGCCGAAGCGCAGGTTTTCGCGGGTGCCATCGCCGAAGGTGCGATAAGGCCCGTTGAGCAAGGCCGCCCTTTCCTGTTCGCCAAACCGATCGAGATTGAAACACTGGTACCCGAGATGGCCCGCCGCATGGTCAGGCGTCTGGGCGAGACCACCGACAGCCGCACAAAATTGTTCGTCGAATCAGGCCGCATGATCGCCGATTCCGAGGACCTGCTCTCACGCAGCGCCATCCGCCACCGCGAACCGATGGGCCCGCCAAAACCCGCCCGCATCGCCGAAAAAATGGTGCAGGAAACCGCCCGTATCCTCTCTTACATACTGCCGCATAAAAACGGCCTGACCCCCTATCCCAAGATCGAATCGCAAAAAGCCACGGATTATCCGGATGCCGAATTTGCGCTGAACGGCCATGTCAGCGGCACAGCCTTCCGCAATCCGGATGGCAAGATCATCCTGTCGGCGGCAGCCCCGGTGCAAAAAATCCGGCAGGTGATGGGGGTCGTCGTACTGACACGCGAAGGCACCGCCATCGAACGGGCGATGAATCAGGTCCGGTTCGAGGTGCTGACCGTGTTCATGGGTTCGTTAAGCGTGACGATCTTCCTGTCGCTCTATCTTTCCGGAATCATTGGCCGCCCTCTGAAAAAACTGGCACGCGCTGCCGAAATCATCCGCCAGGGCAAGGGCGGCCGCCAGATCGAAATCCCTGACCTGAGCCATCGTCAGGACGAGATTGGCGAATTGTCGGTTTCGCTGCGGTCGATGACCCATGCGCTGTGGGACCGGATGGATACGATCGAGCGTTTTGCTGCGGATGTGGCGCATGAACTCAAAAATCCGCTGACCTCGCTGCGCAGCGCGGTCGAAACCGCCAGCATCGTCAAGAACCAGAAAGACAAGGACAAGCTGATGGGAATCATCCAGCACGATGTCCAGCGCCTGGACCGCCTGATCAGCGATATTTCCAACGCCTCGCGTCTGGATGCCGAGCTGTCGCGTGACGAGATGGAGCCGATTGATATCTATCTTTTGCTGCACAAGCTGGCGGATGCGCACAAAAACCCGATGGAGCGCAGCGGCCTGAAGGATAATTTCGCCGGTCACAGCGCCGAGGACAACCCGCAGATCCGGCTGATCAGCAACGGCACCCCGCCGATCATGGTGCGCGGGAACGAAAGCCGGCTGGCGCAGGTGTTTGAAAACCTGATTTCGAATGCACTGTCCTTCTCGCCACCCAAAGGGATCGTCACCATTACGATCAGCCCCGAGAAAACCAATATCCGTGTCAGCGTTGACGATCAGGGTCCGGGGATTCCGGAAAACAAGCTAGATGCCATCTTTGAACGCTTTTACAGCGAGCGCCCCAAGCACGAAGCTTATGGCCGCCATTCCGGTCTGGGGTTATCGATTGCCAAGCAGATCGTCAGCGCCCATGGCGGGAAAATCTGGGCGGCCAACCGCCAGAATAATGGCGAAGCCGTCACCGGCGCCCGCTTTACCGTGATCCTGGAGAAAGCGTGATGACACATACAGGACAGGTACAGATCCCGCCGCTTCTGATCGTGACCGGCCTTTCGGGAGCGGGCATGACGTCGGCGCTGAAGCATCTTGAAGATATGGGCTTCGAAACATTCGATAATTTCCCGTTATCACTGGTCGAGCCCTTGCTGGCTGACCAGAGCCGCGGACCACACCCGATGGCCATCGGCGTCGATTCCCGCTCCCGTGGGTTTTCGCCCGATGAAGTGATTGCCGTATGCCAGCGTACAGGCGCACAGCTGATTTTCCTGACCGCTGACGAGACGGAATTGCAGAAGCGGTTTACCGAAACCCGCCGTCGCCACCCGCTGGCGCAGGACCGCCCGCCCAGCGCCGGGATCAAGCGTGAACAGGAAGTGCTGATGCCGCTGCGGGCCAATGCCGACCATGTGATTGACACGACCGGCATGTCGATACACGTACAGCACCGAATGATCGAGGGCTTGTTCGGTCAGGGCGCCAAGGGCCATCTGACGGTCAGCCTGATGTCCTTCGGTTTTCGTTACGGCCTGCCGCGCGAAGCCGATATGGTGCTGGACGTACGGTTTCTGAAAAATCCATACTGGGAACCGGAGCTGCGCGCCCTTTCAGGTAAAGATAAGGCTGTCGGTGATTATGTCTCAAGCGATCCGGACTTTGCCGGGTTTGTGCAGAACGCACAAGCGCTGATCACGCCGTTGCTGCCACGCTATGCTGCGGAAGGAAAAAGCTATCTGACGGTGGCTGTCGGATGCACAGGGGGCCGCCACCGTTCTGTTCATACGGTTGAAACTTTAAGACCCTGGCTGGAAGCGCAGGGCTTCAAGATCCATATCCTGCACCGGGATATCGACCGTCCATCGTGACGAAAATTTCTGCAACGTTCATCTTGTAGATTGATGTAAACCTTATCGTCATCCCGAGCGAAGCCGAGGGATCCGACCCGCTATCAGCCTGAAAAGATCCCTCGACTACGCTCGGGATGACAGGAAATTTTTTGATTCCATCAAAAAAGAATGATCTAGAGAAGCAAGATCAAGGCCGATGCCCGGGTAAGGGAGCAGAACC
>JAMHVA010000318.1:0-1602 GCA_035904625.1 Alphaproteobacteria bacterium
ATCTCCGTTCCTGCCTGATCTTGGCCTGCTGCCGGAATGGCTCCGGCGCAGACGCTACGAACGTATCAAACAACAAGAGGAACATGGCTTTGCGCGCCAGTGGTTCTTGCTGGCCGGGCGAGCCGACCAATCGGCCCGCGTCCAGCCGCAGCCAGCAAAGCTCCAAAAACTGCTGCCGCCCGCGGATCGCATCTGGGCCGACCCTTTTCTTTGGCAGCAGGACAAGGCCTTCTTCATCTTCTGTGAAGAATGGATTTACAAGCGGCCCCACGGCCACATCTCGGTCATGCAACTCTCCGAAGATGGAAAAACCATCAGCACACCGGCGCCTGTGTTGATGGAGAATTACCACCTTTCCTACCCATTCCTGTTTGAATATGACGGAACGCTTTACATGATGCCGGAAGGCGGCGCAGGCGGGAACATTGACCTCTATGAATGCGAGGCTTTTCCCACCCGTTGGAAAAAACAGCGTACTTTGCTGCGAAACATCCGTTATGCTGACGCCACACTGCACAATTATCAGGGGAAATGGTGGCTGTTCGTGACGATTAAAAAGGGGGTCTTTGCCTTAAGCCGGGATCTGTTCATCTTCAGCGCGGACACACCGCTGACCGATCACTGGACTCCACACCCGAAAAATCCCGTAATCCGTTCGATCTCCAGCGCCCGCCCTGCGGGACCCCTCTTCGAATTCGAAGGCAAGCTTTTCCGGCCGTCACAGGATTGCCTGATCCGCTATGGCTATGGCTTGAAAATCAACGAGGTCCTTCATCTGGACGCGAAGCATTATGAAGAACGGCTGGTCACCGAAGTCCGGCCCGATTGGGGGGAGGGAATCCGCGCCACGCATCACATCGACTGGCGGGGCGGCATGCTCGTGATGGATACGCAACGACTGCTGCCCACCGCGCAGGTTCACCAGTGAATTGAAATCCAGTTGAGACGGGAGAACCAGACCTTGTGTTTGGGCCGCCTGAAATGGGATCAAGGAGGTAAACGGCAACCGCAAAATCTTGCTGCATTAGTCCGCGATTTGCCGGCTAACAACTCGTAAATCCATTAAATAGCGTTTCCCTTGCCATACCCCACACCGTTCAAAGCCCGCTTTTTCCATCCCCCGGATACTGGCAGTGTTTCCGCAATTGGTATAAACATAAAACGGCCCATGTCCCTGCTCGTGCAAAGTGTTCACCATGTGAGCCAACATGCGTGGATAGATCGCCCGACCGCGAAATGGCTCTTCCGTCAGACAGGGGCCCAGCATCAGCGCTCCCGACTCCATCACCGGAAACATTCTCTGATACAATCGCGCCGGGGTTACGAAGGCATGATGACAGATCTGATCGCCACTCGACGCAAAGAAAACCCACCCCTCGCCCCGGCGATGTGAAGCGAGAAACCGCCAGAGTTTCAGGGCCGGAATATGGCGACGTAATTGGCGCCTCTGGGCCTTATCCAAAGTTTGTTTTGGCCCGGCCGATTGAACGTTCAGATCGCGAAGATCAACCGCTGGCAGTGCCGATGATTTGTAGAGGACCCAATCACACACTGGTGGGGAAAGCCGCTGCAGAAATGACATGACGATTGCGTTCTTCCTTT
>JAMHVA010000319.1:0-15657 GCA_035904625.1 Alphaproteobacteria bacterium
ACCACAAAAGAACAAAGAAGCCTGTTTGCCCACTGGAGAGACTGTAACAGAATTGCGGTCTCAGAAGACCCGGATCGAACCAATTATCAAAGAATACTGCGTATTTCGGAACTGATGGCAGAACGCACATCCTTCAAGAGCGTTGACCCGCAGACGATTATCGATTTCGAAGCCCGCCATGCCAGCCGCGGCATATCCCTGAACATGCCGCGCTCATGTAAAAAAGATCCGCACGCGGATCCCAGCCTCGAACTTCAGGACATGATCGTTTCGCATCTTGATGAACCCGATCAGGCGCTGGAAAACGGGCGTGATGCGGAAAGAACAACCGCCCTGATGAAAGCCGCACTGACATCGCTGGATGATCGTGCACGCGATATCATCGAACAACGCATTCTGGCGGAGGACGGGGAAGGCAAGACATTGCACGAGCTGGCTGCCGATTACGGCGTCAGCGCCGAACGTATCCGTCAGATCGAAGTTAAAGCATTGCAAAAAATGCGATCCTTCATGGAAGGCGGCGCGCCCGAGATTCACCCTGCGGTACGGCGTACGGCCAAACCCACCCACGTCCCTACCTAATCAAGGCAGGTCTTCATCATGACAGGCATTCCCAACGGGCCGCATTCGGGTCGCGAGATTGAACTGATGCTGGCAGGAACAAAACCTGTGGCGCTCTTCACAATCCCCGATCACGGCACTTCAAGGCAAAGACTGGCGGCCCTTGATGAAGCGGCGCGGCAGGGGCGACTGCTGAGGGGCGCCTTTGAGTCACGCGTCTTTTACTGCCAGCCCTCAAAACTGGCCGATATGAAAGAACTGATGGCCCTTTATCAGCGGCTTGATGAGAACGCACAGGCGCATCATTCCTCCTTCAAACCCACGGAAGCCGATCATATCCGGATCGGCCAGTTACTGGGGTATAGCGCCGAAGACATAGATGCATTTATTCGCCAGCAACGCTGGCTGGATGCACGCGGATTCAACAGGCCGCATCCATAAACGGCAGGAAAATTATTCCACCCACGCCACGCGCAGGATGTTGGTCGAACCCGGCGTACCAAACGGAACGCCGGCGGTCATCACCAGACGCTGGCCCTTAACGGCCAATCCGGTTTTGGCCGCACTCTCAACCGCGGCAGCGACGGCTTCACCGAATGTCTTCTTGTCTTCGGTGAAGACGGCATGCACGCCGTAGCTGAGCATCAGGCGGCGTGTTGTTGCTTGTGAATGCGACAATGAGAGGATCGGCATCGACGGGCGCTGACGTGCTGTACGCAACGTGGTCGATCCGGATGATGTGTAGTTCGTGATGCAGGCCGCATTGATCGTTTGCGCGACCTGACAGGCCGCGACCGTGATCGCGTCACCCGCTTCGGTTTCGGCATCCGGGTGGTTGGTGTCCATGATGCGGCGATAGACTTCATCACGTTCGACCTTCTGGCAGATGCGGTCCATGATCGACACCGCTTCGAGCGGATATTTTCCAGCAGCCGTTTCAGCGGAGAGCATCACGGCATCGGTGCCATCATAGACGGCTGTCGCGACATCGGAGGCTTCGGCACGCGTTGGCGCCGGGTTATCGATCATCGATTCCAGCATCTGGGTGGCGACGATAATCGGCTTGCCGGCGTAACGAACCTGACGCACGACTTTTTTCTGCACACTCGGGACGTCTTCCGGCGGGATTTCCACACCGAGATCGCCACGCGCCAGCATGATGCCATCGACATGATCGAGAATGGCGCTGAAGGTTTCGATGGCCGATGGTTTTTCAATCTTCGCCATCAGGGCGGCGCGGCCCCCGATCAGCTTCTTGGCTTCGGCAACATCTTCCGGACGCTGCACGAAACTTTGCGCGACCCAGTCCACGCCCATATCGAGCGCGGCGACCAGATCCTTGCGGTCTTTTTCGGTCAGGGCCGCAATCGGCAGAACGACGTTGGGAACGTTCACGCCCTTGTTATTCGAAAGCTTGTTGCCGGAAACGACTTCGGCATCCAGATAATCACTGCCCTTGCCGACGATTTTCATGCGAACCTTGCCGTCATCGCAGAGGATGAAGGCACCGGGTTCCAGTGTCTTGATGATTTCCGGGTGCGGCAGGTTGACGCGTTTTTCGTCACCTTCGGTCTTATCCAGATCCAGGCGGATTTTCATGCCGGGTTTCAGTTCAATCGACCCGTCCTTGAATTTTCCGACGCGCAGCTTGGGGCCCTGAAGATCGGCGATGATACCGATCGGGCGGCCATGACGTTCTTCCACCGCGCGAATCGATTTGACGCGCTCGGCATGATCGGCATGGGCACCATGGCTGAAGTTCAGACGGAAGACATCGACGCCGGCAAGAAAGAGTTTTTCGATCATCTCTTCGCTGTTCGAGGCAGGCCCCAGTGTCGCGACGATTTTTGTCTGGCGGCGGCGGATCAGGGATTGATTGGGCTTTGTCATGGTAAGACCTTCGGAAATATAAGAATTTGCGCTGTTATTAGCACATGCGAAAGGGATTTTGGCAAATTTCTTGTTGGCCTGATTAAATATTTAACGGGCTGGAGCGGGTTACGGGGCTGGGGTCGCAGGCTTTGGCGCCACCTGGCAACCATCATGATCGAAAATCACCACGTCGTTCTGAGCGATCGCTTCGCGGGCCGCCAGTGCCAGCGTGTGTTGCGGTTTACCCGCGCATTCAGGCGAGAGTGTCACCTGCCGCAGCAATGTCTTTTCCGATGACTGGGTGAAATGCCCGACAATCGAAGGGGCAACCGTATTCCCGAGACTGAGGACCGCGACCGTCGCCAGCGCACCGCCCGCCGCCAATGCTGCGGTTGATCCCCCGCTCAGCCGTCCGCGAACGGATTTCACTGTTTTTCGAAGGGCCAGCAACGCCGGAGCCAGCAACAATAGCGCCGGTAAGCCGAATTCAAGCCCGACCGTCGGGATCGAACCCCAGTTTTCATTCTGCGCCTTTTGCCCGGCGATATCGGAAACCACCATGGCGGTTTCCAGTCCGGCCACCGTCACCGCCGCAAAGCCTGCACCGGCCAGCAGGCCTTGCCCGGGATTCAAACGGGAACGGGGGGCTGGATTCGGATCGGGGTTGTCTTGTATGGCCGGAGTCATTCTTTTCGCACCTGACTTTATTTCTAAGCTATCAGAAGATAATCCTGCCTTATGATTATGTCAATCAATATCAGATGCGGAGGGCGGTCGGGGAAGCGCGATGCTCCGGCTCTGCTGCATAGCCAATATAGCGCCAGCCGCCCGCATAGGCCCCGGCCCGCTTCATCTGCGCGGCATCCGCCAGATCCAGATAGGCCGGATAGGATGTTCCCGCCAGCAGAAACTGCCCCAGCGTCACGGTGCGGCCCTGACGGACCCGTTCGCCAAACAGAACCTGCATGGTGTTGCTCACCTCTTTATCGCCGCCGGAGAAAGACCCGGCTGCCGCCTTGAAAAATTCGGGCAGGCGCGCGGCGATATCGACCGACTGATCGGCAATCACCCACAAATCACGTGCTTCGTTTGGCGGCAAGGGCAGCGCGGCGGGACAGTCGCCCGCGGCCAGAAACGGCTTTATCAGGTCGTAACGGCGTTTCATGTCGTGTGCGCTTTCCGGGTTCAGCGGCATATCCGGCAGGAACCCCATGCGTGGCCAGCTATATCCTCCGGCCTCGCGGGAGGCATGGATCCTGAGCGTTTTCATGCCGATCGCATGAAAGAATTCAATCTGGTTCCGCATGATCCGGCGGCCAAGCCCCTGATATTGCGTATCGCCGTGAATGACCAGATCGCCGGGCTGCACAATCCCGGTGGCCAGATCGAACTTTCGTGAATCGCTGCAATCGCCGCCATCCAGAAAAAGCCAGCCTTCAGTGCCGGAAAGCATGATTCTATATTCAAAATCCGCAGGCAGATCGCGCTTCAGAATGGATTCGCCGAGGCCGAGCGGTATCCGCACATGTTGCGCCCATGATTTTTCATCGCGACAAAAAAAGGGCGATGCCAGAGCCCGTTCAGCAACGCAGGCGCCAAACATCTCAGAAAGATCATCCGGGATCAGGGACATCGTCTTTTCAGCCATGGCGCCAACCTTTCGGAAACGGTATGAGTTTTATTTACATAATTTTATTTCTTTTGACAATCTTTTTTATGCCCTGCTCTATGGGTAGTGTAGCCGGGCAAGTCTATCTCTGTTGAACTCCGCGTTTCAAAAAAGGATTTAATTCCTTCTTCTGCTACCACCGATTGCCCGTTTGTTATTCTGCTGCAATCACTTTCCAGACCTTTCCCCAGCCCTCACCCCGGCCTCTGCGAGGATGGAATGAATCGGGGCGTACGTGCGGATGATTCTTTTTTATATAGTCATTATATATCAATTACTTAAGACCGTACGATTCGTCGCGACGCCCTTTACGACAATGAAACAAACACTACGTTAGTTTTGGTAATCCTGAAATCGCGTTGCTTTTTGTTCTTTTTGTGGCGGGGGACAAGGCAGGGGATGGAATCGGCAAACCTCTGAAAAACAACAAATCATGTGTTCATTACGGTATCTCCGGAGCTGGTATGGGAATATAGTCATACTTGAGGGGGATACGATATGTAGTAGGATAGCTGAAGACATACCGCAATGGATGGTGTTGTTATCCACAAACCGTCCACAGCCACCACGCAAATTTTGTGTATAAACCGCCCCTCGCGGAGGAGAGTAAACTCATGTTCGACGTCGCCCAGATGGAAAGAGGCAATCGCGTCCAGATCGACCGGTCACGCGATGATAATTTGACAGAATTCGGCAAGGCGACCCTGACTGACCGTTACCTGCTGCCCGAGGAGGGCTTCCAGGATCTCTTCGCGCGCGTCGCCATGTATTATAGTGACGATTCCGCCATGGCCCAGCGCATGTATGATTATATCTCGCGCCTGTGGTTCATGCCGTCGACCCCGATTCTTTCCAATGGCGGCACCAGCCGCGGCCTGCCGATTTCCTGCTTCCTGAACGAAACCGGCGATGCGCTGGAAGATATCGTCAATCTGTGGAATGAAAACGTATGGCTGGCCTCTCTCGGCGGCGGCATCGGTTCCTACTGGGGTAATGTCCGCTCGATCGGCGAAAAAGTGGGCCGTAACGGCAAGACATCCGGCATCGTCCCGTTCATCCGCGTGATGGACAGCCTGACCCTTGCGATCTCTCAGGGGTCCCTACGCCGTGGTTCGGCTGCGATTTACCTGCCGATTTCCCACCCGGAAATTGAAGAGTTCATCGAAATCCGCCGCCCGACCGGCGGTGACCCGAACCGCAAGGCACTGAACCTGCACAATGCTGTCGTCATCCCGAACAGCTTCATGCATGCCGTCGAGCGTGATGAAGAATGGGCGCTGAAATCGCCGAAAGACGGCCATGTCGTCGGCCGCGTCAAGGCGCGTGATCTGTGGATCCGCCTGCTGACAGCCCGTATCGAGACAGGCGAACCGTATATTCTTTATATCGATCATGTGAACGACCAGATCCCGTCGCACCACAAGATGGCGGGCCTGAACGTGAAGATGTCGAACCTGTGTTCGGAAATCACGCTGCCGACCGGCAAGGACCATCTGGGCAACGACCGCACGGCGGTGTGCTGCCTGTCCTCACTCAACCTCGAAAATTTCGAGCAGTGGCAGGACCACCCGACCTTCATCGAGGATTGCATGCGTTTCCTCGACAACGTGCTGACCGACTTCATCAACAAGGCCCCGGATTCCATGAAGCGCGCGAAATACGCCGCGATGCGCGAGCGTTCGGTGGGTCTGGGCGTGATGGGTTACCATTCCTTCCTGCAATCGAAGATGATTCCGATGGAATCGGTGATGGCGAAGGTCTGGAACCGTCGCATGTTCCAGCACATCAAACGTCAGGTCGATGATGCTTCGGTCAAACTGGCGCACGAGCGCGGCGCTTGCCCGGATGCGGCGGATTACGGCGTGATGGAGCGTTTTTCCAACAAGATGGCGATTGCACCGACAGCGTCGATCTCGATCATCTGCGGCGGCTCCAGCCCCGGCATCGAGCCGAATGCGGCGAACGCCTATAACCACAAGACACTCTCCGGTTCCTTCGCGGTCAAGAACCCGTATCTGGTCGAACTGCTGGAATCGAAGAACATGAACACTGACGATGTCTGGTCGTCGATCTTCACCAACGAAGGCTCGATCCAGCATCTCGATTTCCTGTCGCAGGACGAAAAAGACGTATTTAAAACCGCGTTCGAAATCGACCAGCGCTGGCTGATCGAACATGCTGCCGACCGCACGCCGTTCGTGTGCCAGGCGCAAAGCTTAAACGTGTTCCTGCCGGCGAACGTCCATAAGAAAGAACTGCACCATATCCATATGGAAGCGTGGAAGAAGGGCGTGAAGTCGCTGTATTACTGCCGTTCCAAATCGATCCAGCGCGCCGAGTCGGCCGCCAGCTGGCAGCGCTCGAAAGACGCGCTGAAACAAAGCGCCCACGGTAACCGCGAACCGGAGCTGGGTGAAAAACAGGGCGAGAGCAAATACGAAGAATGCCTCGCCTGCCAGTAAGATCTTCTAGAACGAAAAAGGGAGCTTCCGGGCTCCCTTTTTTATTCGGTCGGAACAGGGTATCCTTGCGGTCATGGATCAGGGGGATCGTTTCAAGGTACTGGACGGGTTGCGGGCGCTGGCAATATTGCTGGTCGTCGTTTCGCACGCGACATATCCCTTCCACGAGAGTGAAGGTGCCGGTTTTGCCCTTGCGGGCAGCCCGCATCTGACATGGTTCATGATGAACGGCTGGACCGGCGTCGAGCTGTTCTTCATCCTGAGCGGGTTCCTGATCGCCGGGCAATTGATTCGTGTAGCCGAGGGACCGGCAGAGCAGAGAAAGAATGGCTTGCTGACCTATATGAAGCGGCGTTTCATGCGGATCGCGCCGGTTTATTATGCCGTGCTGACCGTGGCGCTGATTGTTCGGGTCTATCATCAGGCGCAGGGCGGTGCCGTCGATACCTCTTACTGGGTGGGGCAATATCTGCTTCATGTCGTATTCATGAATGATTACACGCTCTCGCCGTTCCTGCTGTCATTCTGGTCGATGGCGGTCGAGGCCAAGTTTTACCTGATCGCGCCGCCGCTGATATTCGCGCTGATGCATATCAGCGGGCATATGAAACGTATTTCCGCACTGGCCCTGATCATCGGCGGATTGCTGGCGTTGAAACTGACCTTGCTTTTATGGTTCCTGCCGCCCGCGAATGAATATCGCTTCTTCCTCGATATCCGTTCCCCTTTTCATATGGCTGTCAGCGGGCTGATGATCGGCGTGGGATGCCGTTTCCTGTGGCACGATGTCCGCGTTCAGAACGCCCTGCGACGGGTGCGCATGGCGAACACGCTGTTCTGGGGCGGAACGATCCTGTTCGTCATGCTGTCCGCGTCGATCATTCCGTATTTTTATTATGATCTGTTCCGCGCGCCGATTCCGTTTTTTTACGGAATGTTTTATTCAACCCTGATATCGCTGGCGTTCGGCATGATGGCGCTCGGCCTTCTGGGCGGCGCCTGCGGTCATAAAATCTTCGAGGCCCCGTTCCTGAGATGGATTGCACTGATATCGTACAGCCTGTACCTGATCCATCCGCCGCTGATCATGCTGATGAGCGGGATTGCCCGCACGTTCACCGGCACGGACGAGACCACCTTGGAATGGCTGGTCACCCTGCTTCTGACATTTACGGTATGCCTGCCGCTGGCGACCGTCATGTATTACCTGATCGAGAAGCCTTGCATCGACTGGTCGCACAAGAAAAAATCACATACCCTGACACCCGGGACAGAGAAGGAATAGAATCGTGCAAACCACTCATGTCTTTCATAACGCCAGCGCGCCCGTTGACAAAATTCGTAATCTTCCCGGATTGCATCTGCAGGCATTGCAGGGCAGCGAGTGGATCACGACACCGGCGGGACTGTTGCAACTGGCGTTCGATGTCGATCTGGATGCGCCCGCCGGAAGCTGGATCGTGCCCTGCCTGTCGGCGACAGGGGCGGGTCCCTATAGCTACCGCGCATCGGTCACGCTGAGCGACGGGCAGCAATCGGACTCGTTCGATCTGGTGCGCATCGGTGATGATACGCTGGGCAAGACGGCCTTCGCCCGCGCGGTCGGTAAGACGGGCGTGCTGGGCAAGACGGAAGATGATTATGTCAGCGTGGCGCAGAATTCACGGTGTCGCCGGATCGTCGTCGACATCATGACCACCCGCCCCGAAGTTCTGAAACAAGCGCCCGTGATTGTTTCGGTCGCTGTGTTGCGCAGCCTTGATATTCATGCGACCGCGTCAGTCGATGCCGTCATCGATATTCCACCTTGCAGCCAGATGGAGCAACCGGAACAAATCCGCAGCCGCATATGTTCACCCACCAGCATTGCGATGGGCCTGCGCCATTTTGGTATCAAGGCCGACCCGGTTGCCGTGGCGCAACAGGCTTACCACGCGGATCTGGATTTGTACGGCGTATGGCCGTCCAGCCTGTATGCGGCATCCCAATACGGGGTCATGGGGCTGATATCCGGCATTTCATCAGCCGCCGATATCGCGGATATGGCTGACCGCAACATACCGATAGCCGCCAGTATCAGCTATCAGGATGGCGCGTTATCCGGCAGCGCGATCAAGAGCACAAGCGGGCATCTGGTGATCGTGAGCGGGATCGATGCCCGGGGTATTGTCGTCAACGACCCGGCAGCGCCGGATCATAAGCAGGTGCGCCGCCATTATAAGGCAGATGAATTCCTGAAAGCATGGTCGAACAAGAAGGGTCTTGGTTATTTGATGCTGGGGCCCGCATAAACGGGAAGCGGTAACGGTAAGACCGGATTGTGATCCACCGTCTGACGCTTGACGCCATCATAAATCTTGCGCAACGAAGCACCCTGATCGCCCATCTGCAGCAAGGTGACGTCGCCGTTACCTTGATTTTGGATATGTTTCCACGCATTCGGCGGCCAGCCCAGCAGGCTGGTGATAATATGACGGTTGGTGGCGCCGTGCGCCACGATCAGGCGATCCGTTATGCCGTTCAGCTGCGCGTCATCCCTTAGTTTCTGGATGAAGACCTGCACGCGCTGATAATGCATGGCGGGGGATTCCCCTTGCGGCGGAATAGCCTCAAACGGATTGTTGCGATATTCTTCCGCCGCGCGGCGCAGGATATTTTTCAGGCGCGCGCCGCAGCGCGTATGCTCGCGGTACAGAATACCAAAACTTTGCTCTTTCAGGCTGTCGTGGCGTTCAAACCTGATCAGACCAGCGGGCAAGTGACGCGTTGCCGCTTCCTCTGTCTGTACGGCCCGCATCCATGTCGATGTATCGACAGCTTGCGGATGGGAGCGGCCTTCCATCGGGTGGGCCTGATAATAGGATGCGAGAAAATCACCGGTGGCCAGAACCTGATGCTGTCCTTCTTCCGTCAGGGGAATATGCGGGTCGCCCACACGGCCATAGGCCAGCGGATCGACATTCCCCAACGATTCGCCATGACGGACCAGCACAATACGCATTCACGTCTCCCTGTCTTGTCTTTTGCGAAGCTTAGCAAGCCCCCATGACGCCGCCAAGAAAAACCCGCCCCTCCATTATGGAAGGGCGGATTCTGCAAGGAACTTCAAAATTATTGTTATGCCGCGGCTTTATACTGGATCTGCTCGGCAGCCAGTGCTTTCTGGTATGAAGGCCGCGCCACCACATCTTTCAGAACGCGTTTGACGTTGGCACCCGGCGTACCCACACCCCAGTTGGCAATGACAGCCATCAGGATATCGGCAGCGGTAACCTGATCACCGGCCAGATATCTGGTTTTGGCCAGACGCGCATCGGCTTCGTCCCAGAGGGATTGCACCTGTTCGAGGAACAGGGTTTGCAGATCGTCCTTGGCTTTGGCATCGAGAATATCGGCGGACGGTTTTTTCAGGCCGAAAATTTTACTGCAGGCCGGATGCAGGGAGGCATTGCACCACATCAGCCATTCCAGCGCCTTGGCGCGTTCAATACCGGATTTCGGCATCAGATTATTCGCGTGCGTATCAAGAAGATAGGTAATGATCGCAGCGCCTTCTTTCACGGGTTCGCCGTCAACAATCAGCAGCGGGATCTGGCCGCGCGGATTCAGTTTTACAAAATCGGGCGCTTTCAGATCGTCTTGCTTGATCGCTTCGAACGGGACGTTCAGTTCGTTCAGAATGATATGCACCGCCATCGAGCAGGCACCGGGCTTGTAATAAAGTTTATAGGACATAAGAACCCCTTTTGTTTGTTAGAGCTCTTTCAACCTAAGCCGCCGGGACGATCCGTCAAGGGGGATGGTGTTTTGACATATGTACATGTCCGTACTATTTTCAAGGCAAAGGAGAGCGCCATGAGCTTTATCGCCCGCCATATCGCCAATCCGGATGAACGGATTATATACGTCGCACGGCTGCACTGGATCTGCCTGCTGGAGGGGCTGATCTGGTTCGGGGGATTCATTATCGCCGGATTGTTCATGAGCAACGGCCTGTCACAATTATTTCCGGTCACAGATGCCCTGACGACATTATCCTTCGGTGATTTCTCCATCACGCCCAAAATCATATGGCTGTTTTACCTGATGATGGCAGGCGGCTGCGTCATTTTTACGACCTATCTGATCGTGCTGCTCTCGACCGAGATCGGCCTGACCAACCAGCGTATCGTTTATAAAAGGGGCCTGATTTTCACGGAAGTGGAAGAGATCGACCTGAGCGAGATTCGCGCCGAGAAAATTCATCATGGCCTGCTGGGGCGTTTACTGAATTACGGCTGGCTGCATCTGGATTCCCGTTTTGTCGGCGATATCAATCTGCCGCGTATTCGCAGGCCCTACCGCTTCCTCAAGGCGATGCACCGCAGTATGGGCAGGCATCAGGATGAGCCCGCCGTCGCCTGATCAGACACCAAACAACGCCTTATAAAGCAGCATCAGCAAGCCCGCGAACGTGAACGTCATCGGGATCGTCAGAATCCACGCCCAGACGATATTGCCGACCACGCCCCAGCGCACGGCGGACAGGCGTCTGGTCGCGCCCACTCCCATGATCGATGTGGTAATCACCTGTGTCGTGCTGACAGGGATGCCGAGCGAGGATGCCCCGCCGATAATGATCGATGCCGTCGTTTCAGCAGCAAAACCATGAACGGGCTGGAGCTTGATCATCTTGCTGCCCAGCGTATGGATGATGCGCCAGCCGCCCATCATGGTGCCCGCGCCCATGGCCAGCGCACAGGTCACCTTGACCCAGAGCGGCACGACGAATTCGTTCTGCGGATAGGCGACGATCAGCGCCAATGCGATGATCCCCATTGATTTTTGCGCATCGTTCAGGCCGTGCGTCACCGCCATGAAGCCGGCGGAGAGGATTTGCATCTTGCCGAACAGCTTGCTAACCCGCACAGGCGACATTTTATAGATCAGCCATGTCAAAATTGTCATGACGAAAAAGCCGAGTACAATCCCCAGTACCGGTGATGAGAGCATCGGGTAGACAACCTTGTTCAGCAATTTTTCCCAGTGAATGGCATCGTGACTGGCGGCACTGGAAAAGAAAGCCGCGCCAAGCAGCGAACCAATGATGGCGTGCGAAGAGCTGGTCGGCAGGCCTTTATACCATGTGATCAGGTTCCAGATGATGGCGGCCAGCACCGTACAGAAAATCGTATGCAGCGTAATCGTTCCTGAATCGACAAGGCCGCTGCCGATGGTCGCGGCCACTTCCGTCCCCATCAGCGCGCCGCCGAAATTGAGGATACCCGCATAAACAACCGCCACAAACGGCGTCAGGACGCGGGTCGATACCACTGTGGCAATCGCATTGGCCGAGTCATGGAAGCCATTAATGAAGTCGAAGATCAGTGTCAGGATCACGACAATCGACAACAATACAAAAACAGCATCCATTGAAGAATATCCTAGCTGTGTTTCAGAACGATCTGGAGCGCGACACCGGCGGCATCGCGGTAGCGGTCTATGACTTTCTCCAGCATGTCGTAAATGTCCTTACGCAGAATCAGATCGCGTGGATCGGTACTGTTCCTAAATAACTCAACCAGCAATTCACCCAGAATGGCATCACCCTTGTTCTCGAGTTCCTGCAGCTGGCGTGCCTTGGCAACGATACGGTCATCATCATGATCGGATTTGGTCAGTTCCCTGACCATTTCCTGCATGGCTTCGGCTTCCTGCACGATGACATCGATCTGGCGCGAGAAATCGCCTTTCACGCTGTTGATGCCGTGGGTCGAAACACGTTCCTTGATTTTCTCGATGGTCTTGGGAATTCTGTAGAGATCTCCAGCAATATCCTGAATGTCTTCGCGGTCGAACGGCGTGATGTAGGTGCGACAGAGTTCGGCGGTTACCTGTGCGGCCTGCTCCTTTGCCCGCGCCTTGCAGGCGGTGATTTCGGTTCCGGCACGAATCTGTTCCGCCGGGTCGGCACTTTCCACGAATGTTTTTAAGTGCACCGCGCACATATGAGCCTGCGATGATAGTCCCTCGAGCAGCACACAGAACTTGTTGTCCTTGGGTTTCAGGAACGGCAGCTTGAACATCGGGACACCTCATTTTCGTCGGTTGGCAGACCCTTCCAGCCTACCCCAGAATGTGGCAAAGCACAAAAATCCACCCTAGCTATGCATTTTTACGTTGACTGATATGCATAACAAGCCTTAAAACAGCAGAATTGTCGCATAGCAGCAATAGAGGCGCATCCCATGAAATCAAAATTACCATTTTTATTCAGTGCTTTAGTATTATTTACGGGCTCTGGTACCGCATGGGCGCAAGAAGCTGCAGCTATGCCGGAATTCAACTCCGGCGATACCGCCTGGATGCTGGTTTCGGCCCTGCTGGTGCTGATGATGACGATTCCCGGCCTCGCGCTGTTCTATGGCGGTCTGGTCAAAAAGGACAATGTGCTAGCCACCCTGATGCAGTCTCTGGCGGTCTGCGCCGTGGTCAGCGTGGTCTGGCCCGTTATCGGTTATTCGCTGGCCCTGAGCGAAGGGACATCCTTCATCGGCGGCCTTTCCAAGTTCATGCTGGCGGGCGTCACGCCGCAATCCGCCACAGGCACGATCCCCGAGACCGTGTTCATCATGTTCCAGATGACATTCGCGATTATTACCATCGCGTTGCTAGTGGGTGCGGTTGCCGACCGTATCAAGTTTTCCGCCCTGCTGGTATTTACGCCGCTGTGGCTGATCTGCGTCTATGCCCCCATCGCGCACTGGGTCTGGGGACCGGGCGGTTTTCTCGGTGGTGTGAGCATGACCGATTACACAGGCTTCCTTGGGCTTGGCACGGCGCTCGACTTCGCCGGTGGTGCTGTCGTCCATATCAATTCCGGTGTCGCCGGTCTGGTCGCGGCCATCGTGCTGGGCCGTTCCTTACGTGCCGATAAAAATCCTTCGACCTCCAACAACCTTGTCATGAGCGTGATGGGCACAGGATTGCTGTGGGTGGGCTGGTTCGGTTTTAACGCTGGCTCGGCGCTGACGGCTGGCGGCTCGGCAGGCTATGCGATGCTGGTGACAAACACCGCTGCCGGCATGGCCGCAATGATGTGGATCGGCATTGAGATGATGCATAAAGGCAAGGCCAGCGTGCAGGGTGCGCTGTCCGGTGCGGTCGCGGGCCTCGTCGCGATTACACCGGCGGCAGGCTTCGTCGATTTCGGCGGATCGCTGGCGATCGGCCTGCTCTCCGGTATCGGTTGCTATGCGGCGGTCACGTACCTGAAATCATGGATGAAGCTGGATGACGCGCTGGATGTTTTCAGCCTGCATGGCATCGGTGGCATTATCGGCGCGGTACTGACCGGTATTTTCGCCAACCCGGCCATCGGCCCGGCGACGGGCTTGCTGTACGGCAACCCGACGCAGCTGGCGGCGCAAATTCTCTCTGTCATCGTTGTCATGATTTATTCCGGTGCGATGACATTCGCGCTGCTGATGGTCGTGCGCGCGATCACAGGCCTGCGGGTCAAGCCACGAATTGAATATGAAGGGCTGGATCTGGCCCTGCACGGCGAAACGATTGCCGAGCCGCAGAAGGTTCGCCGTCGTGTGAGACCGCAGATCACGGGTGGCATCCCGCAGCCTGCCGCATAAAAAACCAAACAAGGCGACGTTGAACAGAACAGAAATCCCGGGGTGAAAGTCCCGGGATTTTCTTTTGGCACGGAAGCCTGTGGAATACTATCTATTGTGTTTGCGGCATGTAAAAAACGCTATATATTGAATTTGAGAGTGATTCGCAACAATTGTCATATGTGGCTAGTCATCCTTCAATCCTGCTGTGGATGAATCCCCGAAAGGACTCGGACTCAAGGCGGGATTTCCTTATGAGTCAAGATTAGATCCCCTTACCTACCAGATGGAGTAGCCCTCATGTCCAGCAAAGCCGTCCTTTCCGATGCCGCCAGTTCACCATCACCCCTGCTGCGGGAACGCCATGTTTACAAGCCGTTCCTGTACCCGTGGTGTTACGAGGCATGGCTGACACAGCAGCGCATCCACTGGATCCCGGAAGAAGTGCCGCTGGCGGAAGACGTGCGCGACTGGAAAAAGAAACTGACACCGTCAGAGAAAAACCTGATGACGCAGATTTTCCGCTTCTTCACGCAATCGGACGTGGAAGTGAATAACTGCTACATGAAGCATTACTCCCAGGTGTTCGGACCCGTAGAAGTACAGATGATGCTTTCCGCGTTCTCGAATATCGAAACCGTGCATATCGCCGCGTATTCGCACCTGCTGGATACGATCGGCATGCCGGAAGTCGAATACTCGGCTTTCCTCCAGTACAAGGAGATGAAAGACAAGTTCGATTACATGCAGAACGCATCGATGGCATCCCGCCGCGATATCGCCAAGACGATGGCGATGTTCGGCGCCTTCACCGAAGGCCTGCAGCTTTTTGCATCGTTCGCGATCCTGATGAACTTCCCGCGCTTTAACAAGATGAAGGGCATGGGCCAGATCATTACATGGTCGGTGCGCGATGAAACGCTGCACTGCCTCTCGATGATCAAGCTGTTCAACGCGTTCATTCACGAGAACCCGGATATCTGGGACGCGGACCTGAAGCGTGAAATCACCGAAAGCTGCACTACCATCGTCGGTTTCGAAGACCGGTTCATCGACCTCGCGTTCGAGCAAGGCGAAGTCGAAGGTCTGACACCGCAGGAAGTGAAGGATTACATTCGTTACATCGGCGATCGCCGCCTGCAGCAGCTGAACCTTGAGCCTGTATTCGGCATGAATAAAAACCCGCTGCCGTGGATGGATATCATGCTGAACGGTGCCGAACACACCAACTTCTTCGAAAACCGCGCGACGGAATATTCCAAGGCATCAACCCAAGGCACATGGGAAGATGTGTTCTCGGAAGACGTGTTTCAGGGCAATTACGCGAAACCGGCGGACGACAAAACCGCCGATGCCGCGGAATAGAAGCAGCTCCCATCAAACAAAAAACCCCGCCATCTGGCGGGGTTTTTACTGATCTATTCAGCAGGAGCCTGAGGGGACGCGGCCTGATCACGTAAAATCTGCCACGCCTTTTCACTGACCCATG
>JAMHVA010000320.1:0-18496 GCA_035904625.1 Alphaproteobacteria bacterium
CAATCATTTTAATTTTTCTTTGCGAAACAACGACGTCTCTATGAGAACTCACTCTTTATAATGCCAGAGAAGTTGTTTGTAGCTGGGCAGGGATTTTTGATAGCCAGCCTCAGTTTTTGAACTGATGGTGAGGATCAAATAGAAGTCGCCTTCTTCTCCGTATGAAACTCTTTCCCAGTTTCCGCTTTTTCCGGGAAAAAACGTAAGCGATTTCATCTTTTTCCCATCGCCTGTCGTGAGTGGTGTTGTTTCGGTGATGATGATTGAAGAGTCAGACTGAAGAAAATCTGCCTGATCATTTGTGATGAGCATCTCCAGCGTTTTCGTTTCAGGAATTCTGGGTTTGTAGAGAGCCCTTGCATATATCACAGTTTCAGCGTTCGAAAACGTAAACCCGTCCGGGGCGACTGCATTTAGCTTATAGTGATAGCTGGCTTTCTCATCTTGATGCCAGCCTTCGATGTCAGGTAGGACTGGCCACCAGTGAAGGCATATTCCGTCCTCGCAACTGGCCGCAGTTTTTTCTATCGCGGCTTGCGCTGGATGCGAAATAAAACACAAAAAAAGAAAAAAGATTATTCGATGGATCATATAAGTATTAGTAAAGAGTTGTATTCGTATAGCAATATAAAATCTAGAGTAGGGAAGAAGGTATGAATTATTTTACATTATTGATATTGATACTTTTCGGCTTGTTTTTCAATGGCTTTGGCTTTGCTTTGGCGTCCGAGATCAATCTCTATAAAAAATTTGCTCCTGAAGAGTACGATCAGAAAGATTTTCTCATCGACACGCATATCCTGCGGCAGGGTGATGCTTCCATAAAAATTATTCAGGCAAAAAGAATTGGCAAGCCGGATCAATCCCCTTATGCGTGCAGAGCTTGGCTCGAGGTCACAGTTAGTAATCAGCCCGCATTCTCCCGCTATTATGACGACATTGATCCCGCCGGGTTTTCTTATGGCATTGTTATCCCGGAAGTGCAGCCCTCAGAAAAATGGCTGATGCTGGTAAAGAACGGGGATTATGATGGAAGATTGTTCTTGATTGGTAGGGATGGCAAAACATTCGATTATCCCGGAGGGTCTTACTTTCTAAGTCCCGATCAGAGATTTTTATTTAGCGATTACGAGACCGATGGATCTGAATTGACGGTTATTGATTTAAATGATGGTCATGCAGTTTTCTCAATCAAAGATTCTGACTATGCAATAGATACATATTATTCCGACGGCAGTGATGTGTTCTTTACTGAAACTGAAGGGGAGATTTATAAATATGATCAGCAAAAAGGGATAATCAAACTGGATATCGATAAAAAGGATATTCCAGATCTGCGTGAGATTTCCTATCTTTTTGATCCAAGAAAGTATGCCGATTGTGCTAATAATCAGAAAGATGGTAGCGATAATAAATCCGCCTCTGATGAATAGGTGTTTCTTACGATGATCAAGCTTCGTTTCTTGTTTGTGGCGGTAATAGGCTTGTCCTGCTTGACAGGCCCGGCCCACGCGCAATCGGCGTGGGTGAAGCGTTGCGAGGGGGCGCAGTGCGAGATTGTTCAAATCCTGATGGACCAGCAAAGCAACAGCCGCGTGATGGAGGCCGCCATCGGCTTTCCGTCCGGCAAGACGGAGGCTCGTCTGGTGCTGATCCTGCCGCTGGGGGTGGATCTGTCGCAATCTTTCAGCCTGTCCATCGATGACGGCGTGCCGCTCGGGTTCAAGGTGCGCTACTGTCTGGTTGATGGCTGCTACGCGTTCCTGACCTTGCCGCCCGATGTTATCGCCATGATGAAAAATGGATCGATGGCGGCACTGTCGTTCCGCACTTATGACGGTAACCCCGCAAGGCTGCCGCTGACCCTCGAAGGTTTTTCAGCAGCAGTGACCGGAATACAAAAATAGCCCCGCGGCGATGGCCGGGGGCTATATATTTCTGATCAGTTTGACCGTTATTGCGTTGCAGCAGTACCAGCTTTGCAATCGACCGGGCTTTTCAGCAAGTCGGCCCAGCGGTTGACCCAGCCTTTTTCATTGGTCACGCCTTTGACTTCGCTGACGCGGACACAAGCCGAATTGCCGGCGGCATGGCGGAAATGCTGGGCCATATCGCGGCTGATCGTGTCATCCCATTCGCCGACGAAATGATGTTGCGGCAGACCGGCGAGGTGCGATGCGTGCATGCCCGGGTTGTTGGATGTACGATCAACGACCACTTCATGGGGCTCGGGGTTGTAAACGTCCATAAAGACATCCGTGTCCAGCATCCCGGCAACCGTGCGCAGGCTTTTGACGTCCTTGCGCGATGCGGCCAGATGGACGGCGACACCGGCACCATCACCGACACCGACAAGGTTAAAGCCGGTGAAACCATATTTACGCTGAATATTATCAAGCGCCAGATTCATCGAGCGCAGATTGGTCAGGCTGAAACGGCCAGCCGCAAATTCTTCACGTGTGCATTCCGTGCCATCGAGTTTCGCTGTGTACTGGCAGGGACGCGCAAGCCAGATGACGTTGGATGATGTGTCACGCGTCGACATATGCAGCGCCAGCGGGTTCAACGGCGTTGCCATTTCACGTTCTTTGATGAAATCATCCCAGACAAGCTGGCCGCCCTCGATGTAAATGGTGGCGATATCATTCTTGCGGGTCACGCGTTCGAACGCGGTGATGACGTAGGGTTGCGCCGGGATCTGACGCTCCATCATACCTGTCGGTACGGCCAGACGCATCGCTGTCTGTTTTTTCATGCTCAATGTCGGCATGTAGCAGGCGGAAAGCCCTGCGGCAGCGATGAGAAGAAGAGACAGGGATGAGATTTTGAATGTGCGCGTCATAGTGCCTTCCTTATGAACTCGAGGAAGCGAGAATAACACTAGAATGGGGCGGGAGAAAGGCTGGATTGTTGCAGAATACGCAATAGATGGAGGCTTGCCCGGACAGGGGTTGTGTTCTTGCGTCCGGAATAAATTTTCCAGAATATTTGGTGGTTTTGCAGGGACCGCCGCCGCGATTAGCTGTGGGGTCGCCAGCCGTACAGCCAGTCAGGCAAGAGGACGATTTCAGCGTCATGACCGTTATCGTGGAACCAACTGTCAACGGCATAACGCTGGCCGCTGCTGCGTTCGACGATGACGGCTGTCTGGTGGAAGCCCAGACCCCCGCCGAAAATCGGGATACGTGACGAAATGGTCGAGATGTCATGGAACCTGAGCAGCTTTTTCCGGTTCAGAAGGTCGAGATAAACCGTCGTGTTGACACTTTCGTCGGTGCAATCGTGCTGATCATCGCCCAACTGGTCGTAGGTTCCGGCCACATCGGTATCCGTTCCGGTGCGCTGTCCGATTTTTTTCTCGAACAGTCCGACAGCTTTGGCAATCGCCATGCGCTCGGTCACGGGGCCGTCCACCTTTTTGAAGACGCGGGCAATCGCGGCCCAGTCAGAATTGTCGAGGCTGGCATAGCTCTTCAGGCGGCAGCCATAGCCATGACAGTGTGGAATATTCTCGGGCGATATGCTGGTGACACCTTTTTTGCCCAGATAAGGCATGTAATCACGCGCCGGGCCGGATGTACTGCAGGCCGTCACAAGCAAGATCAGGGGCAGGGCAATGTATTTCATGCGGCGATCTCCAGCATCACGGGCGTGTGGTCCGATGCCTTTTCCCAGCCACGCGGCGTCTTGTCGATGGTGCAGCCAATGAAGCGGTCGGCAATAACGGGGGAGAGCAGGAAATGATCGATCCGTATGCCCTTGTTCTGGGGCCAGGCACCAGCCTGATAATCCCAAAACGTATAGTGCCCGGCGCCTTTGTTCTGAATGCGGAAGGCATCGGTCAGCCCCAGATTCAGGATGGCCCGCCATGCCTGACGGCTTTCGATCCGGAACAACGCATCATTGGCCCAGACGCGCGGATCATGGCAATCGCGTTCTTCCGGGATGATGTTGAAATCGCCGCCAATGATGAAATCGATCTGCTGCTGCCGCAGTTGTGAAAGCCGATGATAAAGACGGTTCAGCCATGAAAGCTTGTAGGTGAATTTATCTGTATCGACGGGGTTGCCGTTCGGCGCGTAGATATTGATCAGGCGCAGGCCCTGATATTCGATCTCCAGATACCGGGCCTGTTCATCGCTGTCATCGCCGGGCAGGCGGTCGAGGATGACGGCAGGGGGCTGGCATGAAATAATCGCCACGCCGTTATAGGTTTTTTGCGGCACAAAGTTCACCTGATATCCGGCGCTTGTGAATGCGTCAGCCGGAAATTCCAGCCCTTTCAATTCCTGCATCATCAGGATATCGGGTTTTTCATCACCCAGCCATTTGATGGCATGATCCAGCCGGGCCTTGATCGAATTGACATTCCATGTCGCGATTTTCATGTCTCTTGTCTTCCCCGCGGTTAAAAGAGTCTTCGTTTCTGTCCGGGCGTACCGGCGCCGTTCATGCAGGTGTTTCGCATCTTTTCGTCACCGACTTTTTGGCACATATCCTGACTATGCATCTTGAATCCCAGCAGGTAATAACAAAGATCACGGGTGGGCGAGGCCGGTGTTTCATACGCGGCGATCACGGTGCCTTCCGGGTCGGCAATTTCCTCGCAGATGGCAGGCGACTCTGTATCGCGGGCAACATTGTAGAGACAGTCGAACCGCGTGGAGCGGAATTCGATCTGGCGACAGATCGTGACATCGTTTTCGCGCAGGGCGAATTTTTCAAGGCAGGCGGCGCGGTCTGTCACTTCGGCGAGCGTCATGCAGGCGTCGGCATTCTTGGGGGTCAGGATGAAAAATGTCATGATCCCGGCCAGCAGCACGCCGCCGACAATTGCCTTGCCCGTGCGGACCAGACCCTTCTTGTCCGCACTGAAAAGGAAGATCAGCGTGATGGCGATCAGTACCGGCGATGTAATCATCGACAGTATAACCCACCAGAAGCCGCAAAAGGCGTCTCCGAATCCGACGGCGCAGGGCGAGAGGCTCAGCCCTTCCAGCAGCTTGATCCCGAAGATCAGACCGGCGGTTTTATGCGGGATGGGGTTTGTCTTTCCTGTGGCAAGGGGCAACAGAAACAGTACGGCGATCAGAATGACGCACAGGTTGGATACGAATCCGCCAACCTGCATCAGGAAGCCGAACAGGCCCGTCGGATCGCCCAGTTGAAACACGTCGATCAGCTGATGCCATGTGAAGGCGATCATGAAAACGGCGTAGGCGGCGGCCACAAGGGCCATCAGGGGTATGAAATATGTGCGGGCGAGCATGGGCGATATGACTTTGGACTATGTGTGCTGTGCAAAGACTAGCAGCCCGGCGGCACGGTGTCACCGCCGTCATGGTCCTAATCTTGCCGCTGGCCTTGTGTGGCGGGGGAAGGGGGGATACCTCATAATATTGACATAAGATTTAGGTCTGTCTATAAAACCATACATGACCCGTTACTATATTCATGATCTTGACGACAATCTGCACCATTTTCACCAAGGGATGGGCGCCAGTTTCAATCACGCGGCCACACGTGCCGCGATCGAGGATTGCGGTGTCACTCTCTCCCCCGCGGAAGTGGAAGAACTGATCCAGCGGGGCCATGCAGAGCGTAATGATTTTACATCGCTGCTGGTCGAACAGCATGGTGTGGATTGGGACACGCTGCATCACGGATATAACATTCGCGTGGATCGTGCTGTGATCAAACCGCTTCCGCATCTCCCGAACTGCCTGACGGCGCTGGGGACGGATAGTGTGCACAGCATGCTGACGCATTCGCATCTGTGCTGGGCCACGGATGCTGTCGCTATCAGCCGGATCGAGCCGTGGTTCCCCGAAGACAGGATTGTGACGCTGGAAGTTTACCGCCAACCGAAGAATATCGGTCCGCGCGGGTTTCATATTGCACTCGAACGGATGGGAAATCCGAAACCGGGACAGGATCAGATCATCTTCACAGACGACACGCTGCCCAATCTTGTCACAGCCAAGAAAATGGGTATGCAAACCATGTGGTCGTCGCATGGCCGGGCGCTGCCAGCGGAATTTGCATCGTATGTCGATTTCGTCAGCGACGATATCTGTGCGTTTTTGCAACAGCAGGCGGCCCCTGCGCGCCGTCGTCGGCGGCAGCCCGGGCCATCACAGCCTTAAAAAGATACCTTAGACAGAAAACGATGTCCCGCAGCCGCACGACGATGTGGCGCTGGGGTTTTTAATGACGAATTGCGAACCCATCATGTCTTCATGAAACGTGATGACGGAATCCTGCATCATCTGACGGGACACATGATCAATGACGACGGCCTCGTCAAAAACGAGGTCGTCGTCATTCACCACTTGATCCATCTTCATTTCATACTGGAAACCCGAGCAACCTCCGCCGATCACGGCAATCCTGAGATAATGATCGTCACCTAGGTCCTGCTTGGAGCGCAGGGCCTCGACACGCGCGATTGCACTTTCATCGACTGTAATGCCATAAGTTTCCATACCTGTAATATGGGGGGAATAGGGCTGGTTTTCAAGTGTTCCTGAATGATATATTCGGAGCCATCAGGAGACTTTAAAAACATGACCGCTTCCCGTGCCCCGCAGACCGCACCCGACCAGCCCGCCTATAATTACTGCGCCTTGCCGCTGGCATCTTATGCCTGCCGCCCGGATATGAGTCTGGGGCGCCTGCATGAGGAACCGGAAAGCCAGTACCGTACGCCGTTCCAGCGCGACCGCGACCGCGTGATCCATTCCAGCGCGTTTCGCCGCCTGAAATACAAAACGCAGGTGTTCGTCTATCACGAGGGGGATCACTACCGTACGCGCCTGACCCATACGCTGGAAGTGGCGCAGGTCGCCCGCACGCTGGCACGCGCCCTGATGGTGAATGAGGATCTGGCGGAGACTGTGGCGCTCGCGCATGATCTGGGGCATACGCCGTTCGCGCATATGGGTGAAGATGTTCTGGTCGAATGCATGAAAGATGTGGGGGGCTTCAATCACAATGATCAGTCATTGCGCGTGGTCACCGTGCTGGAACGCAAATATCCCGGCTGGAACGGCCTGAACATGACATGGGAAACGCTGGAGGGCATCGTCAAGCATAACGGCCCCGTGACGGACAAGGTTCTTCCGGTCACGCTGGCCTATATCCAGAAGCAAACCGATCTGCGCCTGAATACCTATGCCTCGATCGAGGCGCAGGTGGCGGCGATTGCCGATGACATCGCCTATAACAGCCATGACGTAGAGGACGGTTTGCGCGCGAAACTGTTCACGTTTGACGATCTGGCGACCGTGCCGTTGCTGGCCCGTATCATGAACGATGTACGCAAGCGTTATCCGGATATCGACGATCATTACCTGATCTGCGAAACGGTGCGTGATTTGTTTGGCGCGATGGTCATGGATGTCTTGAACGAAACCCGCGCGCGCCTGCAGGTGTTAAAGCCGCAGACGCCGGACGATATCCGTACGGCAAGCCGCCAGATCGTTGCGTTTTCCGATACGATGTTCGCCGATATCGAGACACTGCGCATGTTCCTGCGTACCCGCATGTATCACCATTACAAGGTCAACCGCATGCGATTGCAGGTCAGCAAGATCGTGCAGGATTTGTATGAAGCCTTTACCGACAATTACAAGCTGTTGCCCGATAACTGGCAGGTGCGCGTGAACGAGGCGGGCGGCCCGGCGGACAAGGTGGCGCATGCGCGCGTTGTCGCGGATTATATCGCCGGTATGACCGACCGCTTCGCGATGAAAGAACATGGCCAGCTGTTCGGCCATTTCGAGGAATTGCGCTAGTGCAAGAGATTAAGGGGATTAATCAACTTATCTTACTGTATTATGTAGGACGGGTAACAGTTCACTGGGCAAGCCTAGAGCGGTTTATCGATCTTTTCATTAATACTCTTCATTCTAATCCTGATGTGAAAACTAGTTATTCAAATTCACCTACGAGGCTAAGTGATAAGCTAAAATTCCTAAGGGAGTCTGCAGATAATCCGCAATTATCAATATGCAAAGATCCGCTAATCACTTGGATTGATAGTATTGATAAAGCAAAAGAAACTCGCCATCATATTATTCACGGTCATATTGAGAATGTTGAAACATTTGAAAATGAGCTAGAGATAACACGGCTTTTAAAGCCAGATTCAAATATAGAAAGAATTACAATAACTGTTGATGATCTCGATGCTCATCTGAAACTTATCGACGACCTTTGGGAAAAGATGGGTGTAATTATCGACCTAATAAAGAGTTCTAAATCAACTTAACTGGTTATGAATCTTAGGCCTCCAGCATCAGGGCTTCTTGTCCGCCCACTTCAAAGCGGAAGCCGATGTAAAGATCTTCCGCGACCACCTGTTTCTGAGGTGACCGCGGAAGCATGACGCCGCTTTTCTTGCAGGCGCGCAAAATGGCTTGTGCCATCAGATCTTCGGGGAGGAAGAATTCCTGAATCTCGTCATTGCCGCGGCTGTTGATATTGCCGACGCGGAACATCACGCCGTTCTTGCCGAGACAGTCCTTGTAGATACGGGCGTAGCGTTCGCGGATCACATGGAAGTGTTTATGATTGTCCCGCGTATGCAGCGCCTCGAGGATGCGCGTATCGGCGTAGAGGGGGATCTCGCCTTTGCCATCGTCTATTTCGATCAGCGCGTCCCGGATCTCGGGAAGCGTGAACAGGATTTCGCGTTTTTCAAATGCCATGACCGTATCTGCCGTTTTTATAGTTGTTATATTAATATTTTAACTTTTAGTATTAGTTATGTCTAATGCAATTAAGTATAGGGTCGCGGTACTATGATGCCGTGCCATATAAAATATTAAATATATCAATATGTTAAGAACGTAATTGTGGCCTCAATCCTGATGGAACTGATTTTTGCCATGTTCCGGGGGTCAAATGAGGTAACGCTTTGCTGGGGATAGGGATATTGAATAGGTTGTCCCCGGCCAATGTTTTTTCATAGGATGGGACCATGCAAAACAAACATGATGATTTCGATGGGCCGAACACGGCGAACGCTGTGGGCTCCATTATCCGGGCTCTGGACCTGCGTTCGCGGTTCGAAGCGCGTAAACCCGTATTCGCAACCGGTATCGTGATCGCGCTGGTCGCGGTTCTGGGCGGCGTGATCCTTTACAGCTATCCACGTGAAAGCGCTCAGCGCGAAGTGATGAATGCGCCAATCGTCCGCGCCGATGCGTCGGATTATCGCACGGCCCCGAGCGAGCCGGGCGGTATGGCGATCCCTTACCGCGAAAGCACCGTGTTCAATACGCTGCGTTCGTCGGAAGGCGGGCAGACAGCCAAGGTTGAAAACCTGCTGCCGCAGCCCGAGCAGCCTGTATCCCGTGATGAATTGTTTGCGGGCCTGAAGGTCGATGAAGCGGCACCAGCCCCTGTGACCACACCGGATGTCGCGCCGGGCGTGACGCAGGATCAGCCCGCCTCAACAACAGAAACGGCACCGGCCACTGTAGCATCCGTCCCGACGGAAACGATACTGCCGAAGCCTGCGCCTGTGGTTGCGCCAACCGCGCCGCAGACGGCGGCTGTATCGGAAGATGCCGTGAAGGCCAACAGCACGGAACCAGCTGCCGGCGTTCAAAAGATTGATGATAAACCGGCCAAGGCATCTGAAGGCGGCTTCTATGTTCAACTGGGCAGCGTGCGCGCGCGTGAAGGCGCTGATGGTGAATGGAAGAAGCTGCAGAAGTCATTCTCGGGCCTGTCGTCGCTGAATCTGCGCGTGCAGGAAGCTGATCTGGGCGCGAAGGGCAAGTTCTTCCGTATTCAGGGCGGCCCCGTGAGCGAAGCGCAGGCGAAGTCGATCTGCGATAGCATCAAGACACAGAAGCCTGGGGGATGCCTTGTCGTCCGCCAATAAAACAGCTGCCGATATCGATTTGCTGTCGGAGGATCATCCTCCGGCAGCGATTATTTTCGGCGTCGAGGGCTTGGTCCTGACGCAGGCGGAAAAAGATATCTTCAAGAAAACCAATCCGCTGGGTTTTATCCTGTTTGCGCGCAACTGCGACAACCCGCAGCAGGTGCGCGATCTGTGTGAATCGTTCCACCAGACGGTGGGACGTCGCGTGCCGATCCTGATCGATCAGGAGGGCGGGCGCGTGCAGCGTCTGAAAGCCCCGCACTGGACCCAGTATCCGCCTGCCAAATTCTTTGCCGACGTTTACAATCAGGATTTCGCCAAGGGTCGCAAGGCGCTTGAAAATAACATCGCGGCGATCTCGAACGACCTTCTGGATGTCGGCGTGAATGTGAATTGTGCGCCGGTTCTGGATGTTCTGTTCCCGCAGACGCATGGCGTGATCGGTGATCGCGCGTTCTCGGATGATCCGCAACTGGTGGCGGCGCTGGGGATTCAGGCGGCAGAAGTTTACGCCCGCAGTGGCGTGATTCCGGTGGCCAAGCATATACCCGGCCATGGCCGCGCGACATCGGACTCCCACAAGGATTTGCCGGTCGTTGACGCCAAGCTGGATGAACTGGACCGCGTGGATTTCAAACCCTATCGCGATCTGCTGGCGCAGGCCTTTTCGGAAGCGGTCTGGGGTATGGTCGCGCATGTGGTCTATAAAGCCATCGATCCGAAACTCCCCGCCAGTTGCTCCCGCAAAGTCATCTGGGATACCATCAGACAAGATATTGGTTTTAAAGGATTTCTTGTGAGCGATGATATCGGCATGGAGGCTTTGGCCGCGCATGGCAAGCCGCATCGCCGGGCGGAAGACGTTTTGCGCGGCGGCTGTGATGTCGCTCTGCACTGTAATGGCAAATTCGATGAGATCGAGGATATCGCCAACCGTGTGCAAAAGATGACAAAAGAGGCCGTTACGCGCTATAACCGGAGCGTTTCCTGGTATAAAGGAGTGGTATGACCCACGATGCCGTAATCAACGAGGAGGCCGATCTGGCCGCCCTGACGTCTTCTTTTGAAGAAGATCCTCCGCGCGATAATGCGGACGGAGTGCATGCGGCTGACGCATTCCTGCTGAATATCGATGGCTATGAAGGCCCGATCGATATCCTGCTCGGGATGGCGCGTGACCAGAAAGTCGATCTTGCGAAAATCTCGATTTTGCAGCTGGCACGCCAGTACCTGCAATTCATCGAACGTGCCCACCAGTTGGAGCTGGAACTGGCCGCCGAATATCTGGTGATGGCGGCATGGCTGGCCTACCTGAAATCCCGTCTGTTGTTGCCGCGTGACAAGGATGACGAAGGCCCTGATGCGCAAGCCATGGCCGAAGCGCTGCAATTCCAGCTGCGCCGTCTCGAAGCCATGAAGCTCGCAGCTGAAAATATGTTCAAGCTGCCGCAACTGGGGCAGGGGATTTATCGTCGTGGCATGCCCGAGGGGCTGCGCACAACCTATAACAGCATTTACGACCTGACACTGGTTGACCTGCTGCGCGCTTATGGCGATATCAAACGCCGCGCGCAGGGCTCGCAATATGAACTGCCGACCTTCAAGCTGATGTCGATGGAAACGGCGATGGAACGTATGACGGCGATGCTGGGCAAGCTGCCCCGCAACGGCCCGTACAGCGTCTGGACCACGCTCGATAGCTTCCTGCCGCAAAGAGCGGACACCAAAATCGAAAAAGCAGAAGACAAGCTGTATGTACGTTCATCGCTGGCATCATTGCTGACGGTGACGCTGGAACTGGCGAAGCAAGGCAAGATCGAAGTGCGTCAGGACGGACCATTCCGCCCGGTTTACATGCGCGCGACCGCTGAGAAATTTGATGATGTCACGATGGAGGACAAACGTGTCACAGGAACCTGAGACCCCTCAATATTCTGTCGAGAAAATTGATGACGAAGATATCGCCGCTCTGGCCGATATGATCAATGACGCCTTCCCGGATGACGAGGAAGAGGCAGAGATCACGGCTGAAGATGTTTCCGCTGAAGAAATCACGGAGCAGGAAGCAGGCGTGCCGGTTGTCGCGAATGTCGATCATCTGCGCCTGATCGAGGCGCTGCTGTTTGCATCGTCCGAGCCGCTGACCGTCAACGCCATCCGTGAACGCATGCCGGAAGATGCCGATGTTGGCGGTCTGCTGATGGAACTGCAGGCCATGTATGAAGGTCGCGGCGTGTCCCTGTTGAATATGGACGGCAACTGGGCGTTCCGTACGTCTGCCGACCTGTCCGATGCCCTGAGCATGAAGAAAGACGTTCAGCGCAAGCTTTCAAAGGCAGCGATGGAAACATTGGCGATTGTGTCTTACCACCAGCCGGTCACGCGTCCGGAAATTGAAAATATCCGTGGCGTCGCAATCTCAAACGGCACGCTGGATGTTCTGATGGAATGCGGGTGGGTCAAGCCGGGCCGTCGCCGTGAATCTCCGGGCCGTCCGCTGACATGGGTGACGACACCGGCATTCCTCGATCATTTTGGTTTGACAACGCTGAACGACCTGCCGGGTATGGATGAACTGAAATCATCGGGCCTGCTGGATGCTCGCCCTGCGATTGATGTCACCACGGGCAGCCTGTTCGGCGCTGAAGATGAAATGCTCGCGGAAGATCTGAATGACTCTGACTTTGACGATGAAGAGGATGATGACGCCTATGATGCTTCTGTAGAGGAAGGCGAAACCGTCGTCGCTTCTGAGGAAGATGCCGAAGACGATGAAACCGAAGAGGTTTTGGACGATGAGGAGTCGGATGAGCTGGATGAGGAAGATTCTGACGCAGATGATTCCGATGACGACGAAGATGAAGACGAGGGCGAGGCCTGGGACAATCTCGACGCATCCAACGACGATGATGATGAATCTGACGACGACGAAGAGGTCGCATAATGGGTTTGAGTTTTTGGCACCTGCTGGTTGTTGTTCTTGTCGTGGTCTTGCTGTTTGGCACGAAACGCCTGCCGAACGTTATGGAAGATCTGGCCAAAGGCATTAAAAGCTTCAAAAAAGGTCTGAAAGACGAAGACCAGAAATCCCTCGCGCAGGATAAGAAAGAAGACCAGAAAGCAGGGGAGTAACCTGCCATGCTGGATTTCAGCTGGGCGGAACTGTTCGTGATTGTCGTGGTGGCGTTGATCGTCATCGGTCCCAAGGACATTCCCAATATCATGTATAATCTGGGCCATTTCGTGCGCCGGCTTCAGTACGTGCGCTTTGCTATGTCACAGCAATTTGATGATTTCATGCGTGAAAACGACCTTGAGGATATCCGCAGGGCATCCAAACCGGAGGCTCTGTTTGATGAGGCGGCCGCGGATGAAGACGAGATGAAACCCTTGCCGGCGGAGCCCAAAAATGACCGACCTGCAAACTGATCAATCCGTGGAAGTCCATAATCCTGCCGAAGTGAGTGGCAAGCGCC
Source organism: Alphaproteobacteria bacterium (assembly GCA_035904625.1). Lineage (GTDB taxonomy): Bacteria > Pseudomonadota > Alphaproteobacteria > Micavibrionales > Micavibrionaceae > Micavibrio_C. Next base: position 13,375 of record JAMHVA010000320.1, read on the forward strand.
AGTCCCTCTCGGAACATCTGGTGGAACTGCGCCGTCGTCTGCTCTGGTCGCTCGTGGCGCTGGCGGGGGGTATGGGGTTCTGCCTGATGTTCGTCGAGAATATTTACGGTTTTCTGGTGCAGCCGCTGGCGCACGCCATGGGCCCGGAAGACAGCCAGCGTCTGATCTATACCGGCCTGACCGAAGCGTTCTTCACTTATCTGAAGGTTGCCTTCTTTGGCGGCCTGTTCCTGACATTTCCGATCTTGCAGATCCAGATTTGGAAGTTTGTGGCGCCGGGGCTTTATAAAGGCGAGCGTCGCGCATTCCTGCCGTTCCTGATTGCGACACCTGTGCTGTTCCTGATGGGGGCGGCGCTGGTCTATTACCTGCTGATGCCGGTTGCATGGCAGTTCTTCATGAGTTTCCAGAGTGATGGTGTTGCTACAGCCTTGCCGATCCAGCTGGAAGCGCGGGTCAGTGAATATCTCGATCTGGTCATGCTGCTGATCATGGCCTTTGGCCTGTGTTTCCAGCTTCCTGTGCTGCTGGTGTTGCTGGGGCGTGCGGGTCTGGTGACGCCCGAACAATTGGCATCCAAACGCAGATATGCGATAGTGATCGCGTTCGTCGTGGCTGCCGTTTTGACGCCACCGGATGTTTTAAGCCAGTTTGCCCTCGCGATTCCGATCATTCTGCTCTATGAAATCTCTATCCTCATCATCCGGTATATGCGTAAAGCCGATGCCCAAGCTTCATGAGGCATTGGCCGCCAAAGGACTGATGCCTGATGTGGCGCAAACGCGGGCGCTGGATATTCTGCAATCCCTTTATGATGAATTGCTGAAACCTCCGGCCAGAACATTGCTGGGCCGTCGCAAGATGGCAGCGGTGAAGGGCGTATATATGTATGGCGGGGTTGGCCGTGGCAAATCGATGCTGATGGACCTGTTTCATGACAGCCTGCCGTCATCCGTAAAACACCGCCGCATTCATTTTCATGAATTCATGATCAGCGTGCATGACTTCCTGCATCAGGCGCGTCAAACCGGAAAGGCTGTGAACGGTCCGGATCGTGCTTTGCTGGATTTTGCTGACAAGATCGCTGCCGAAACCCGCGTGCTATGTTTCGATGAATTTCATGTCACCGATATTGCCGATGCGATGATTTTGGGCCGTTTGTTCACGGCGTTGTTCGATCAGGGTTTGGTGGTGATCGCCACATCCAACTGGCCGCCGGAAAAACTGTATGAGGGCGGTTTGCAACGCGACAGGTTCCTTCCGTTCATCTCATTGGTGCAGGAACGCATGAATGTGGCCGAGGTCGATGATGGCACTGATTACCGCATGCGTGCGCTCACTGAAGATGGTGTTTATTTTTGGCCGCTGGGCGAGCATACATCGATGCGCGCCAATCAGGTGTTCGCGCACTTAACAGGCGGTGCGCTGGTACATGCAGAGGAATTGAACGTGAAAGGGCGCGTCATCCCTGTGAACGCTACGGCCAAAGGTGTAGCCCGTTTCCCGTTTGCACAATTATGCGAACAGGCATTGGGGGCTGAGGATTACCTGAAAATCGCAGCAACATATCACACTGTTTTTCTCGAGAACGTGCCGAAACTGACGTACGACCGCCGCAACGAAGCCAAGCGGATGATGATCCTTGTAGATGCCTTGTACGATCAGGGAATTAAATTGATTGTCACGGCGGATGCGCCACCGGCGCAGCTTTACCGCGGGCATGATCATGCGTTTGAATTTGAACGGACAATCAGCCGCCTGATTGAGATGCAAAGCCCAGAATACCTCTCGAAAACCCGTATCCAGCGATAAAAACTCGCTATGGCGACGGCCCCAGTCTGGTATGATGGTAACCATGTTCGGATTTCTGGATAAATTCAAAAAAGGGCCCAGCCTTCCCAAAACCGTCGATCGCGATCCGATCCGGTATGAGAAGGAAAAGGTGATTGCGCAATCAGCCAATACGCGCAAGCGGCTGGCGCTGGCGAAAGACCCCAATACGCATCAGGAAATTCTTTATTACCTTGCAGAAAAAGACCCCGATCCTGCTGTGCGGCTGGCGGTGGCGCGCAACATGTCGACACCGATTCAGGCCAGCCCCCTGATCGCCAGCGACGGTGATGATGATGTGCGCATGGCGCTGGCGCGCCGTCTGGTAACACTGCTGCCTGAATTGTCGAAGGAAACACATTCTCAGCTTTACGCATTCGCCGTACAGGCCTTCGCGACACTGGCGCTCGATGAAGTTCTGAAAATCCGTGTGGCGCTCTCCAGCACGCTGAAAGATCATGCGATGGCGCCGCCGTCTGTGGTGGGACAACTGGCCAAGGATGTGGAGCGTGAGGTGTCGGAGCCGATCCTGCGCTACTGCGTGGTGCTGTCTGATGAAGTTCTGCTGGATATATTGAGCCATCACCCGGCAAGCTGGGCGGTGCAGGCCATTGCCAGCCGTCCGACTGTCAGCCAGGTGATTTCACGGGCTGTGATCGACTTTGATGACATTCCTGCCGGGCGCATCCTGCTGCAGAACAGAGGCTCGCAGATCGGCGAGGGGTTGTTGCAGGATATCGTGCAAAAGGCGCGCGCCTATTCTGAATGGCAGGGGCCGATTGCATTACGCCCGACATTGCCGCGCAGCGTGGCAAAGACGCTGGCGGAGTTTGCTGATGCTTCCGTACGCGATCTGTTATTGCAGCGGGAAGATTTCGATCAGGAAACGATTGAGGAAATTGCTGGGGTGGTCAAACGCCGTCTGGCGTTTGCACGCGACGCGGCTGAGGGAGAAACGCTGGAACAGCGCCTTGATCGTTTGGAGAAGAAGAAAGAACTGAACGAACAGGCCGTCGCCGATGCGCTGGCGATGCGCGATAAGGAATTCGTGGTCGCGGCAATTGCGCGGCTGGCCAAAGCGTCACCGGAAACTGTCGAGGGCGTCTTCAAAATGCGCAAGGCTCGCCCGGTGGTGGCGCTATGCTGGAAGTCTCGCCTGTCGATGCGTTTGGCGCTGCGGCTGCAACAGGAAATGGCACTCGTTCCCCCGCGTGACCTGATGTACCCCCGCGAGGGAACGGATTACCCGATGACCGAGGAAGAACTGCGCTGGCAGCTGGAATTCCTCGGTTTCAAGGCCGCTTAAGATGCCTATTTTTTCATAATCTCATGTGTTTAAGGCCTGCCGCCCTTGCCTGTGCGATGCAAAAAAGCTATGTCTGGATACAGTTGCTTTTACACTCAGATTCGCAGGAGTTCTCGATATGTCACGCCGTAAAATTTCTCTCGTTGGTGCCGGTCAAATTGGCGGTACGCTCGCGCTTCTCGCTGGCCTGAAAGAGTTGGGTGATATCGTGCTGGTCGACGTGGCGGAAGGCATTCCGCAAGGTAAAGCGCTGGATATCGCAGAGACAGCGCCTGTAGAAGGTTTTGATGGTGCGTTCACAGGCAGCAATGACTACAGCGCGATCAAGGATTCGGATGTTGTGATCGTGACGGCGGGTATTCCGCGCAAGCCGGGCATGAGCCGTGATGACCTGATTGGCATCAACAGCGGTATCATCCAGACCGTGGGCGAGAACATCAAAAAATACGCACCGAAAGCATTCGTGATCGTGATCACAAACCCGCTCGACGTGATGGTTGAGGTGATGCAGCGTGTGACGGGTCTGCCGTCGAACATGGTTGTCGGCATGGCTGGTGTTCTGGACAGCGCACGCTTCCGTTTCTTCCTGTCCGAAGAATTCGGCGTGTCGGTTGAGGACGTGTCGGCATTCGTTCTCGGCGGTCACGGCGACACGATGGTGCCGCTGGTTCGTTACTCCACCGTGGGCGGCGTGCCGCTTCCTGATCTGGTCAAAATGGGCTGGAGCACTCAGGACAAGATCGACAAGATTGTTCAGCGTACACGCGATGGCGGTGCAGAGATCGTCAACCTGCTGAAAACAGGTTCGGCATTCTATGCCCCGGCGGCCAGCGCGATTGCGATGGCGGAAAGCTTCCTGAAAGACAAGAAGCGCATTTTGCCATGCGCGGCAAGACTGGATGGTCAATATGGCGTCAAAGGTTTGTATATCGGCGTGCCGGTTGTGATCGGTGCGAAGGGCGTTGAAAAAATCGTCGAGATCGAACTGAACGCCGAAGAGAAGAAGATGTTTGATCACTCGGTTGATGCCGTGAAGGGCCTGATGGCTGTCATCGACAAAGCCGCCTGATCTCTAGAACGTGCCTGACGCGTAAAAACTATAATAAAAACACATATCCTCTGAACAGGGAGTAAGAAGAATGGATCCGATCAGCACGGAGTCCGTCCAGCATAAATGTGCCATGAAGCCATGGTGCCTGAATGCCAATCCGGACGCTCTGACGCGTATGACTTTTGGCAGTGTGCCCCAGGATTACGAAAGCGAAGCCCGGAAATATCCGACAGGTTCTGATGAGCGGAAAATCTTCAAGGATGCCGCCCTGATCGCGCGCGATATCTATAAGCGTCAGGCGGCGCTGATCCTCAACGAAGACTTCGTCCGCAAACTGTGCGGTGAATATCCGTTCTGCCGTAACCCCAGAACAGCGGGTTTTGTTGAGGCGCGTTTCGGCAAGGTTCCTGAATTTTATGAGAAGGCTGCGGAGAGTTTCTCCGAAGGATCGGACGAGCGCGAGCTTGCCTATGATATGGCCGCGCTGGCACGTGATATTTATCGCGAACAGGTGAAGGCGACGCTTGATCCTGACAAGGCGGAAGATCTGGCCGCCGCCGAGCCGTGGAATGATCAGCCGCGTCAGACCCTCCGCGAGGGGATGATGGGATACGTTCCAGAAAAATTCATCTATGCGCGTAATTTGTTCCCCGAAGACTCTGAAGACTACAGATCCTATAATCAGGGCTATGAAGATGCGTGGCGTGCCTATAATCGGCAAATGTTTGCTACCGCACGAGCCTATTATTATTCTGTCGGCGGTGACCGCGCGCAGCTTGAGGTCATGGGGCTGCGCCTGTTCGAACTTCATCATCAATATGAAGATCAGATGAACCGGACAGGGAACAAAACCTATCTGAACCGGAGATTCTTGTATGTGGCCTCGGCCATGGGCGAGATTTACTACGCGGAGGGGAAAATTGCCCCATCACAAC
>JAMHVA010000321.1:0-1714 GCA_035904625.1 Alphaproteobacteria bacterium
TCCATATAGCAAAAAAAACGGGATTTTTGCTCCCAAACCATGTATGTTGCTTCCGTCTTAAGCCTTAAGGTTGAAGATAGCTAACGCGCAATCCCGCACGCTCGCGGGGCGCACTTCGGACCATAAGGAGATATCAAATGGCTACCGGTACAGTAAAATGGTTTAACTCAACAAAAGGCTTCGGCTTTATTCAGCCTGATGCAGGCGGCGCGGACGTGTTCGTACACATCACAGCGGTTGAAAAAGCAGGCCTGCGCGGTCTGAAAGACGGCCAAAAGATCAGCTATGAGCTGGCGACAGAAAAAGGGAAAACATCAGCAGTGAACCTGAAAGAAGCTGCTTAAGTTTTTCTGATACTTATACCGAAAAGCACGGAGCGAGAGTTCCGTGCTTTTTTTATTCGCCAGCTCTATCACCTGAAAAGATAGAAATCAGGGTTATATTTTCACCCTCCATGCCCTATCTTACTGGGATGGAAATAGAAGCAGACATCCTTCTTTATGTCGTCGCCGGTTTTCTGGCCCAGATCGTCGATGGCAGTCTGAGCATGGCGTATGGCCTGACAGCATCGAGTTTGTTGCTCACATCCGGACTGCCCGCCGCCACCGTCAGCGCCACCGTGCATGCGGCTGAATGCTTTACCACCGGGGCATCCGCCCTTTCCCACCGTGCTTTCGGTAATATCGACAAGGCCCTGTTCAAAAAGCTCGTTATTCCCGGCGTCATCGGCGCGATCATTGGCGCATACGTGCTTTCCAGTCTGGCTGTCGGTAAACTGCGCCCGTTCATTGCCGCTTATCTGGTACTGATGGGTATCATCATCATCTACAAGGTCTGGAAGGATTTCCCGTCGAAGCGCGTCTCCAGCCATATCGGCCCGCTCGGGTTCTTTGGTGCGTTGATCGATGCCATCGGCGGCGGGGGCTGGGGCCCGATTGTTGCCAGCAATCTGGCCGCACGCGGCAATGATATCCGCACCACGGTTGGCACCGTCATCGCCGTTGAATTCTTTGTCACCCTGTCCGCTTCCATCGTGTTTCTGGCAACGATGGGCCTCAATCATCTGGATGTTATTCTGGGGCTGGCGCTGGGCGGCATTCTCGCCGCACCGTTCGGCGCCTATATCGTCAAACACGTCCCCGTCAAACCGTTTATGATCTTTGTCGGCGGCTTCATTATCGCGCTGGGAACGTATAATTTCCTGAAAGCGCTAAATTACATCTGATCATTCGCCATGAACAGGTCCATCTGTTCCAGCCGCTTAAGTTCATCGCGCAGGCGTGCAGCTTCCTCGAACTCGAGGTCTTCAGCCGCCTTCAGCATCTTCGCCTTCATTTTTTCGATATATTTACGCAAGGCCTGCGGCGAGCGCATATATTCATCGGTCTCACGGTCGGAAAATCCCGCGGCCTTAGCCACAACAACGCGGTCACCCTGTTCGTAAACGCTGTCCAGAATATCGCTGATATTTTTCTTCACGCTTTCCGGCGTAATGCCATGTTCATCGTTATATACCAACTGCTTTTCACGGCGGCGGCCTGTTTCTTCCAGTGCGGCTTCCATGCTCTTGGTGCGTTTGTCGGCATAGAGAACAGCCTTCCCCTCGACGTTACGGGCGGCACGGCCAATCGTCTGGATCAATGATGTACGCGAACGCAGGTACCCTTCCTTATCGGCATCCAGAATGGCCACCAGCATACATTCGGGAATATCC
>JAMHVA010000322.1:0-7914 GCA_035904625.1 Alphaproteobacteria bacterium
CAGAATTTATCCGTCTTTCTCTTACTCTCAGAAAAACATACAGACCTATGAACAATATTCCACACGCCCAAAAAGCATAATCATACCATTGATAATTTTCAAACAGACGACGTGAACGCTCCCACATCGGAGACTGGAATGCACGCCAACCAATAATTCCTGTAGTTACTAATCCACTCAGTCCTGCAATTAGATATAACAAGGAGAGAGATGGACGTCTCCGGCAAGCAACTGCCGATTTTAGAAACTCTAAAGATGCATTCCCAACATAGTTAGCTGCAAAAAGATAACAGTAGAGAATGAAGAACAAAGGCAAAAACTGTACAAAACCAAACCATTTATTGACAAAATTCTCTGAGAAATATGACGAGAAAGGAAGATACAGAACGCCAAAAAGAAAGACCTTCTCAGACATTCTTTCAGGAAAGAAGAATCTTTTTACCTTCTTATCCAACTAACATCCCCAAGCTAATCGCCACTCCAATCACCGTCATTCCGGTGAAGGCCGGAGTAGAGCCGATCCATCCCATAAATACCGGCATCCGTCGGGATGACGAAAGACAGAGAGACGTGACGCTAATACACGACCAGTTACTCTGTGCCTTAAGCCGCAACTTTTCCAGCCGTCGGCTTGCCGATCTTGAAATCCAGTTCGTCAGCTTTCACGCCCACTGTGACGGATGCGCCGTCTTCGATATCGCCCTGCAGGATCAACTGCGCCAGACGGTTTTGCAGGTGGGTCTGGATCACGCGCTTGAGCGGTCGGGCGCCATAAGCCGGATCATATCCCTTATCGGCCAGCCATTTCTTGGCATCATCATTCAGCGTCATGGCAATTCGACGGTCAGCCAGCAGCTTGCGCAGATTGCCCAGCTGAATCTCGACGATACCCGACATCTGTTCACGACCCAAACGGCGGAACAGCAGGATTTCATCCAGACGGTTGATCAGTTCAGGACGGAAATTCTTCCGTACCTCGCCCATCACCAGATCGCGGACGGATTCAACATCCTGACCTTCCGGCATGCTGGCCAGATGCTCTGCCCCCATGTTCGATGTCAGGATCAGCACCGTGTTGGTAAAATCAACTGTACGGCCCTGACCGTCGGTCAGACGACCATCATCAAGAACCTGCAACAGCACGTTGAAGACATCTTTATGGGCCTTCTCGACTTCATCGAACAGGACGACCTGATACGGACGGCGGCGAACGGCTTCGGTCAGTACGCCCCCTTCTTCATATCCGACATATCCCGGGGGTGCGCCGATCAGGCGGGCCACCGAATGCTGTTCCATGAATTCCGACATGTCGATGCGCACCAGCGCGGTGTCATCATCGAACAGGAATTCAGCCAATGCTTTCGTCAGCTCTGTCTTGCCCACGCCCGTGGGGCCGAGAAACAGGAAGGAACCAATCGGGCGATGCGGGTCTTGCAATCCAGCGCGCGCGCGACGCACGGCGTTCGACACGGCTTTCACCGCGGCATCCTGCCCCACGACACGCTGGCTGATTTTTTGCTCCATCGACAGCAGCTTCTCACGCTCACCGGCCAGCATCTTGTCGACAGGAATACCCGTCCATTTACTGACCACGGCGGCGATATCATCTTCCGTCACTTCCTCATTGATCAGGTTGCGTTCCGTCGTTGACTGGCTGGCCAGTTCAAGGCCGCGCTCCAGTTCAGGGATTTTGCCGTATTTGATTTCCCCGGCCTTGGCCCAGTCACCGCCACGCTCGGCCTGTTCCAGCTCAATACGGGCCTTCTCCAGTTCTTCCTTGAATTTCTGCCCGGCGGAGAGTTTTTGTTTTTCCGCCTGCCAGACTTTCGTCAGCTCGGCAGACTTGCCCTCCAGATCCTTGAGTTCTTTCTCCAGCTTTTCCAGACGCTCGCGGGAGCCCTTGTCGGACTCCTTCTTCAACGCCTCGCGTTCACTCTTCAACTGGACGATACGGCGGTCATATTCATCGATCTGCTCGGGCTTGCTGTCCACCTGCATCCGCAGGCGGCTGGACGCTTCATCAATCAGGTCGATGGCCTTGTCCGGCAGAAAGCGGTCGGTGATATAACGATTAGACAACGTCGCCGCCGACACGATGGCGGCATCGGTAATCCGGACGCCGTGGTGAACCTCGTATTTCTCCTTCAGGCCCCGCAGGATGGAAATCGTGTCCTCTACGGTGGGTTCAGAGACGAAGACCGGCTGGAACCGGCGCGCCAGCGCGGCATCTTTCTCGATATGCTTGCGGTATTCATCCAGTGTGGTGGCACCCACCATATGCAGTTCACCCCGGGCCAAGGCCGGTTTCAGCATGTTCGAGGCATCCATGGCCCCGTCGGCCTTGCCAGCACCGACCAGTGTATGCAGTTCATCCAGAAACAGGACAATTTCACCCGCATTTGCACGAATTTCATCCATAACCGCCTTCAGGCGCTCTTCAAACTCGCCCCGGAACTTGGCCCCGGCCACCAAGGCTCCCAGATCCAGCGCCATCAGGCGCTTGCCCTTGAGACTTTCCGGCACATCACCATTAATGATCCGGAGAGCCAGCCCCTCGATAATCGCAGTCTTGCCGACACCCGGCTCCCCGATCAAAACCGGGTTATTCTTGGTCCGGCGGGACAAAACCTGCACCGTACGCCTGATTTCTTCGTCCCGGCCAATCACAGGATCGAGTTTTCCGTCCCTGGCGGCCTCTGTCAGGTCCCGGGCATAGCGATTCAGGGCATCAAACTGCCCTTCAGCACTGGCGCTGTCGGCTGTACGCCCCTTGCGGCGGGTGTTGACGGCTTCATTGAGGCTTTGCGGAGTGATGCCCGCATCCGTCAGAATTTCCTCGACGTGGCTGCCGCGCAGAAGCGACATCGCTTGCAAAATACGATCACCAGAAATGAACTTGTCGCCAGCTTTTTCAGCCAAAATCAATGCGCTATCGAGCATTTTTGCCAGATCGGTTGAAATACGGAGACCACCAGCCCCCGATCCCGTGACAACCGGGATTTTGGCCACGGCCTGATCGACTTCACGGGCCACTTTATTGGGATCGCCGCCCGCAGACTGGATCAGTTTCTGGATCAGGCGTTCCTCATCATCCAGCATCACGCGCAGAAGATGCTCCGGCTCCATCGACTGGTGCTTGTTGCGCATCGCCAGAGTTTGGGCCTTTTGAAGGTAACTCTTTGATTTTTCTGTAAATTTATCGAAATCCATGTTTTCAACCCCTTCAGCAGGCTCCCTTATTCTATCAAACGAACAACAGGAAAAGCGTTAAGATCCTGATATTTCTAGCCTATACCCATGACATGGACTTGCCATGATAAAAATCAAGATTTTGATAGGATTTTTTACCTAAAAATATAAAGGGCGACCCAAAGGCCGCCCTGTACGCATAGATATTATATATTAATATCAAATAGTTATTCAAACTTCTTCAAGTTGACTTTGAGGTTGAGACGTACGTGTACCTACGATACTGGCAGGCAGCCCCAATTCGGCATCTTCTGCCACAATCTCGGGCTGGTCGTCGTATGCCTCGTCTTCGATCACCGGGCGGCTATAGAGGTAAGCATCGCTGCGGCCCTCGATCAGGTCGATCCAGCCACTGGTCAGACGCTGGTAATGTTCGGCGTGCTGAAGGTAACTCTGGCTCAGGACAAGATCCCCGGAAGCCGCGGCATCCTTGGCCAGAGCACTGTATTTCTCATGGATTTGGGCAGCGGTGCCACGGATACGTACGTCCGGACCATTGCTGTCAAATACCTGCATGCGATTAGGCTGTCCACCCCCGCGGCGACCATTACCATTGTGGCCACGATTGCGGGACCGTCTTCCTGCTGCGTTGTGTCTCATGTTTGCTTCCTGTTTGCTTTATCGCAAAAACTGATTCTGTTTATTCCCAGACACGTACATCGTACCTGATTCATGACGAAAAGAACAGCTATCCCTTTGTCTGAAATGATTCTTTTTACACTTCAGAACACCTACAGGATCGTAACCCGTCGTGAATGAAGTGACTGTATCGCCCCGACTCTTCGCCGATCAAGCAGCGCAAGGGGAAAAAAATTTACTTATCCCCATGACCAATTTCTAGAACCCGCAGAATCCCTGAGAGATCGGGCTCGATTCGTATCACCCGGAGGCCAGATTCTTCCACGAGTCGCTGCACATCGTCATGCTGGTTTTGGCCGATCTCAAGAAACGCCCGGCCTGCCGGTGACAATATCTTTTTAATTTCCCTAACGACTATCTTATAGGCATCCAGACCATCGCCACCGCCGGAAAGGGCCAGAATCGGGTCGTGATTCCTGACCTCCGGTGCCAGAGATTCGATGTCGCCCAACGGAATATAGGGGGGATTCGACACAATCAAGTCGTATGATTCGACAGAATCAGGCAGCGACTCAGTCCAGTTCCCTTGCAGGAACGCAGCCCGCCCCGAAAGTCCATTGTTTTCCATGTTTTCACGTGAAACATCCACAGCCCCGGGATTGATATCGACGCCCGTGCCGCGTGCATCCGGGAACTCCTTGAGGAGCGCCAGAAGAATACAACCCGTGCCGGTTCCCAGATCCAGAATCTGCCTTGGGGGGCTGTTCCGCATGGACTCAACTGCCATTTCGACCAGCCGCTCAGTATCGGGCCTCGGGTCGAGGGTATCCGGCGTGATTTTGAAGTTCATGCCCCAGAACTCACGGTATCCCAGAATACGGCTAACCGGCTCGCCCGACAGACGTCGGATTACGGCTTTTTCCAACAAACCCAGTTTTTCCGGGGTCGCGTTGCCCTGCCCCGTAATCAGGTCGGCGTCACTGAGGGATAAATAGTGACGAACAAGGATCCGGGTATCCAGATCCGGCGTCGCCAATCCGGCAGCCGCAAAACGGTGTCTCGTCTGTTTCAGAATATCCCTGAGCATCGCGGCTTGTTAAATCAACAGGGTGAAAATCACAAGAAAACAATGACAGGCCCCGCCATGCTCCAATATTTACATATTCTTTAGGGGCGGCATTGTATATAAAGGGAGGATAATCACGAGAGGGACAGGTCGATGAACGAGAGCAAACTGACCGCAACCGCACTGGAGCACGGGGTTGATCTGGGGCTGCTGAAAGAACTCTATAACTGGCATGTCGCCTGCACGCGGAACGATCCTCAATTCTCCCGTATGGCGGACGATCCGCGATCACAGCAGATCGATCTGGATTCCGCCGTGACGATCGCGGTGGCGCGCGAAAACGGCTTACTGGGGTATGAATATGCGCGCGCCTTTCTGAATGACGATCCGCGCGAGATCGCCGCCATCATGGAGACAATCAATGCCAAGCCGCCGTCCCGATGGCCGGATATCCATAGGAATACGCAGATATCCATTCATACGATGTCGTTGCAGACCCATATACCCGAGCTGATCGTCAGTTTCGCCGGCGATAACAGCGTTGAGCACCCCACCCTGTCGCAAGAAGACAAGAGCCTGCTGCATCGGCTTTTCCGTGAACGCATACAGATCGTCGATCATGTGATCAGAGAAAACCAGAGCAAAGACATTCCCGACAGCGCTGAGAATATTCAGCGTTTCAACGACACCCATGCGCGGGTCTGGGACACGCAGAATAAAGGTCATGAATTTCCATCGCTGACCGAAGGCCCCCATGCCCAAAGGGACTCATACGATGCCGGTCGCAGCAAGGCATGGCACCAGCGGCAGCCCTCGCCGGCGGCTCCATCAGCGCCATAGTTCCCATATAATCAACAGGCGTCACCCTGAAAGCCCGCCGCGGCTCCTGCCTTACCATCTTCTGAAAAATTGAAACGCTGAGTTTCGTTAAATACACTAAAGCTCTGGTCAAAAAGAGTTTTTTCGGTGACAATCAATGCAAAATAAAGCCTAAAAAATCCAACAGGGAACATAACAGATGGCTGCCAAACACTATAAGGTCGTTCGCGAATCCCGCGAGCACGACAAGTTCTTTTCAAATTTCCCCGAGTACGCCGGATACAGGATGTATCTGGTGGAGTCGCAAGGAAACAACAGCGGATATGGCTACGGATACAAGGTCCAGAATCTTCTGGTGACGCGCGAAAAATTTCTGGCCGGGCAAAGCGTCCATATCGACGAGGGCACCGAGCTTCTGCCCGTGCGCGACAGTTCGACCGTTCATCTGGGTGGCACCAAGGTTATCGTCTACAGGCCGGAGCGCGATCTGGAAGATCATTTCGAGATCGTATCGTTCGCCACGGACGGCAACGCGATAGAACGGTTCGGCGGGCGAGATTTCAACCGCGGTGAATACAATCTATATAACGCCAAACGAGGCAGCCGTAACGGTTATAGCGATGTTCTGGTCAGGATCTTCGCCAAAGCCATATATGGCAAGGGCATGACCATCCCCGCTAACGAAATATCGGGCCTGGGCACGCGGTCAGCGCAGGAAAAACCGCATTACATTCATAACATGGAATCAAAAGCCTATATCGATCGGGTATGGCGCGCGGTCAGGAATGCATCCGGGGCGACAAACGTCCCGCACTAAACCGCCACAACCATCATGGATTAATATTCCAGTTCGGCCAGACGCTCGGCCTGATCGTGGGAGATCAGTTCCTGAATGATGTCATCCAGAGACTTGCCGCTCATTACGTCGTCAATCTTGTATAGCGTCAGGTTGATGCGGTGATCCGTAACGCGGCCCTGCGGGAAGTTATATGTGCGGATACGTTCCGAACGATCCCCCGATCCGACCTGTGATTTGCGGTCAGCCGAGCGTTCATTCAGCAAGCGCAGGCGTTCAGCTTCGAACAGGCGTGAACGTAGAATTTTCATCGCACGCTCGCGGTTCTTGTGCTGAGAGCGTTCATCCTGCATTTCCACGACCACACCGGTCGGGATGTGCGTCAGACGTACGGCAGAATCCGTGGTATTCACCGACTGGCCGCCTGCCCCTTGCGAGCGGAATGTATCAATCTTGACGTCGTTCATGTTCAGGTCGATATCGACCTCTTCAGCCTCGGGCAGGACCGCAACTGTCGCCGCAGACGTGTGTACGCGGCCACTGGCTTCGGTTTCCGGCACGCGCTGTACGCGATGAACGCCGGATTCGTATTTCAGCTTGGCAAACACGCCGTTGCCTGTCACCTCGGCAACGATCTCCTTATAACCGCCCATCTCGGCCTCGCGCATTTCGAGAACCTCAAACTTCCAGCCCTGTACCGCCGCATAGCCGCGATACATGCTGAACAGATCGCCGCCGAATAACGCTGCCTCTTCCCCGCCGGTCCCGGCGCGAATTTCGAGAATGGCGTTGCGGTTATCGGCGATATCCTTGGGCAGCAACGCCACTTTCAACTGCTGTTCCAATGCAGGGATTGTCTCTTTTAGCGCCTTGTATTCTTCCTGCGCCATATCGGCCATTTCAGGATCATTCAGCATCGCCTGAACATCCTCGAAATCTTTCAGAGATTTCTGGTAGGCATTGACGGCAACGACAATCGGCTCCAGCTCGGCATATTCACGCGAAAGTTTGACAAAGGCGTCACCGCCCAGTCCGCCCTGCGACATCAGGGCGGAGAGTTCTTCGTGGCGCGCCTTTAACGGCATTAATTTGCTTAAAAGATCCATGGAATGGTTTTTTAAGGGAAAGATGCCATTTATGCAACGGTCAGATTTTTAGCCCTTTTAGGGCCTAAGAGCAGGGAATAACCGGGGGTTTCTTGTGACGTATATACATTCATCATCCCCATCAATTTTCGCTCTATGCGAAAATTCAGCACCAAGCCTTATTGCCAAATCCACGGAGCGCATATTCTTCTCTTGTATCAAGTGGAGAATCTCAGGCATACCCGTTTCAAAAGCATGATCACGTACGACACGGGCCGCTTCCTGAGCATATCCCTTGCCCCACTGATGACGGGGCAATC
>JAMHVA010000323.1:0-5717 GCA_035904625.1 Alphaproteobacteria bacterium
AACATGGATATATATGGGTTATCATGGGTTTTCATGGGCGGTCAATCGAGCCAGAGGCCTGATGCCGCATTCATTCACAACTTTTGATGAAACATGAGAGATAGACCCTATCACCCTGAAACATCATTCATTTTACCCGCAGCGCCGGAGTTATACAAATCCATCCACCCGCTTTTCCCCAAGCTTGCCCCGCCCAAACACGGGATTATCCCCATTTTTGTCCGCAGAATTTTGTTTTTGAGAGGTGAAAAAACGCCAACCTCACGAAATATTATGTCTTTTTTTGCCCCCGAAAAAGCCGCAGAATTTCAAGCTTTATGGCCGTTACCACAACCATAAGAACATCGATTCCCGGTTTTCAATTATGAAAACAAGTTGAAGGTTAACGATACCTTATGGTAATCAATATGCCGTTGCATGATTGTTTCCAATATGTGTGGGGAGGAACATAAACATGCTGTCTATCATCATCCTGATGGTATTGGCCATTCATGGCGGCCTTTTTGCGGGTACGATTATGTATTCCGCGTGGAGAGCCGCCCGTCTGGATCAGACCATCAATTTTGCAGAAAAAATGTGGAGTTTGCCGCTGTCCTGGTAAGGGGCATGCACAGGCTTTGCGTATCACTATCTGTGTAGAGTACCGACTTTTAAAAAGACTATTTGTGAAGAGGAAAGCCGCCCGGTTCGCGCCGGGCGGCTTTTCACATGAAAAAAATGAAATGCCAGAAGAGCTGTAAGCCGGGTTTTGTACGTGTTGAAGCCTTTAACGCAGGCCGCGCACGCGATGACCATTCCTCTGGGATGATTGTTACCAATCACCTCAAGCAACCAACCCGGGCCACAAGGCACAGACAGCCCTATGCGCGGCCCCTATTTGGTCTTGCTTCCGGTGGGGTTTGCCTTACCAGTCCTGTTACCAGTCCCGTGGTGGGCTCTTACCCCACCGTTTCGCCCTTGCCTGATCCGTCCAAGAGTAAACCTGGGGGCCATCGGCGGTTTGTTTTCTGTTGCACTAATCCGTCAGGTCGCCCTGCCCGGCCGTTAGCCGGCACCGTATCTGTGTGAAGCCCGGACTTTCCTCCCCCACCCCGCTTTAAAAGCAAGTTAAGAGCGGCCATCCGTTCTTCTGGCGGGGGGACTATGGCACCGATCAGGGGATAATGGCAAGCTTCTGCCGCAGCAGGGACGCCAGACGCAGGGTTGTCTGGTCGTTCGCCGTTCCGGCATAGGGCTGCGGCCCGGCAAAAGCTTCGGGCTGGAAATGGCGCTGGAATTCCTGAACCAGCACCCCGAGATCGAGAGCCGGATTATAGCCATAAGTCACCAGCGCCTGTTTCAGGCGGGCACCATCCTGCAGCAGGGTGGCGGCTTCGTTGAAATCGGCCTGGATCGGCTGCGGCCACAGGCCGATACCAGCCTTCGCCAGCGCTTCCCACGGGAACTTCTCGCCCGGATCAAAGCGGCGGCCCGCCGACACGTCAGAATGGCCCAGCACATGATCGGGGCGCATATTGTGCCGGGATACGATATCGCGACACAGTTCAATCAGGGCATCGATCTGCGCCTGCGGGAAATCGGTATAGCCGTGTTCCCATCCCGGGTTCTGCAACTCGATACCGATCGAAAACGAATTGATATCAGTGATCCCTTCCCAATAACCAAGCCCGGCGTGATAAGCGCGTTTGTCTTCATTCACCAGCTGGGTCATACGCCCGTCTTCTTCGATCATGTAATGAACGCTGACTTTATTGCCTTCAGTATTCTGCATACGACCCGTCAGCATCTCTTTTGCGACCTGCGCTGTTGGCGTGCCGGTGTAATGAAGAATCAGAAATGCGGGATGGCCGCCGTTTTTACGGTCTTCGAAATGAAGAGCTGGCTCTTGCGTGATTGTCAGGGTCATTGATTCTCCTTTACCCGCGACAAGATTAGCATACCCGCCACCCAGAACAGAAGGATGGTTGCGATCCCCGCGCGCTGACTGTCGAAAGCCTGCGTGGCCATTGCAAACGCGAGCGGCCCCAGAAACGATATGCATTTTCCCGTCAGGCCATAGAAACCATAAGTCTGGTTGATCCTATCCGGCGGGGCCAGACGCGCCGCCATCGTGCGGCTGGCCGATTGCACCGGCCCCAGAAAGATCCCCAGCACCAGCGCCAGCCCGATGAAGATATTTTTATCCTCGACCATGACAACGCCGATGCCCGTCACGATCAACCCGGCCAGCGCGATCATGATCGTGCGCTTGGAGCCGATGCCATCATCCAGCCATGCGAACGATGCCGCCCCGACCCCGGCGGTCACATTCAGGCCGATGGCGAAGATCAGGATATCCTGAAAGCTCATGCCCAGCGTCCCGGCGGCGTACAGACCGCCCACCGCAAACAGCGTATTCAACCCGTCGCGGTAGATCATGCTGGCCACCAGAAATGTCGCCAGATTTTTATAGTGCCGCACATGACGGATGGTATGGGCCAGATCCGCAAAGCCCTTGCGGATCGCCGTCTTCATCGACATGCCGGTATGGCCGATATCATCGGTGAACAGCAGCAGCGGAATCATGAAGATCAGAAACCACAGCGCCGTCAGCGGTCCTGTCGCGCGGATATGTTCGGAATGTTCCTGCGGCAACGACAGGAACGGCTTGATATCGCCCAGCCCCAGCAACCCGGTCAGCGACAGCACAAGACACAGCAACCCGCCCAGATACCCCATGCCCCACGCCCAGCCGGATATGCGCCCCAGCATAGAGGGCGGCGCGATATGCGGCAGCATGGCATTCGCGAAGACCAGCGCAAGTTCAAAACCAACATTGGCGATCACCACCAGCGTCAGCACCATCAGCACATTGCCGAACGACGGGTCGGGTACGGCGAACCAGAGGAGCGCCGTCGGTATCACGCACAATAATGAAAAGAACGTCAGAAATTTTTTGCGCGCACCGTAATCGTCGGCAATCGCGCCGAGAGGCGGGCTGAGCAGCGCGATCAAAATTCCGGAGAATGCCAGCGCATATCCCCACTGGGCCGATCCCGCCACTTCGTCGCCCACGATGCCGCGCGCAAAATAGACGCTGAAGACAAACGTCACGATCACTGTGGCGAATGCGGAATTCGCCCAATCGAACAGGCACCATGCAAATACAGATTTTTTGTTCATCTCGGCCCTTCCGGTGCGCTGATCGCATGCTATGTTATTGGTATAGAAAGGATGACGGCATGAAAAGCCCCTTGCCCGATGTGGTGTGCGTTCTGGCCTGCGCTGCCGCCATTATTGCCATGTTTTCAATATTTTCGCCCGCCCGCGCCGAAGCGGGGCCGGATTACCTGAAAGAAAAACCCGATAGCTCCCCTGTTGCAACATTTGCAGGCGGATGCTTCTGGTGTATCGAAAGCGAATTCCGCCCCCTGCCCGGCGTTCTGTTCACAATTGTCGGCTATACGCAAGGCAAGACGCAAAACCCCACTTATGATGACGTATCAACGGGCGATACTGGCCATGCCGAAGCCCTCGAGATTTATTTCGACCCGCAGAAAATCACGTATGAACAGCTGGTCGAGCATTTCCTGAAGCGGGCGCACGACCCCACTGAACTGAACAAACAATGGGTTGATAAGGGCACACAATATCGTTCCGGCATTTATTACCATGACGCAGAACAGCACAAGATCGCGCAGGGCATGATCGACAGGCTGACGGCTGAAAAATATTTCAAACGCCCGATCATGACAGAAGTGAAACCCGCAGTGACGTTCTGGCCCGCCGAGGAATACCACCAGAATTATTACGACCGGTATCAGGAAACCTATGGTCAGGTGCACCGCCGTGTGACCGCCAAGAAAGAGATCAAAAAGGAACGGGAAAAAGAACGACTGTCCCGGTAATTCTTATTCACAAACTTGAAAAACGGCAGATTTCTGCGGCTTCTTATCCCAAAGTTATAAGATTTTCCGGGTTTTGTTTTCCATAAATTTACCTTTTCCCCGCCATACTGATCAGATAGGGAATCGACACTGAAGTATATCTGGTAAACGGATGCGGGCACGCATTCAGGGGTGGAAACAATCATGATGGGAAAAAGCCTCGAGCTGCTGGGGTTGGCATCGTTCAATGTCTTCCTCGGTCTGGTTGTGACCATCACGTTCCTGAACCAGAATGGCGGCAAGCCTGCCGCCGGTGCGACACATCTGACAGAGGCCGGTGTTTCCAGCTTTATCAATGAAATGACCGCGATCTCGCTCGGCCAAAAACCGGAGATGGATCAATACGGTGTAACGACATGGTTCATGGATCACATCGATGAAGCCGGAAAGTTCGTCAGCACCATCAACATCGCCCGTCCTGACAGCAGCGAAGAGCAAAAGGTTCTGGAAATGGACCGGATGAATTATATCAGTCACGTTCTCACGGGGCTGAAGTCGGTGCAGGACCGCAAGGCGAATGTACAGATTGAATATATAAAAATCGAGGAAGGTGGTAAGCTGGCATCCGTCATATTTACCAACACAGAGCAGGGATCGATGCCGGTTTCCAACGAGGGCGGCGATTTCATGATCCCTGTGACGGGGACATCATATTGCGAGCAGAAAATCGTCCTGCAGGACAAGAAAATGAAAGTATCGGGCGCAACCTGCACCACCAACGTCAATATCAGCAACGGATACTAGGCATGCGCAGATTGTTGCTGGCGGCGGTCTGTGCCCTGCCCCTTATGGGCCTGAGTCTTCCTGCCGCACAAGCGCAAGAGGCCGAGGGACTGGTCAAGACACTGGACGGCCCGTTACTGCAGGCATTCATAGACGACACCCAGCGCATTCTGGCCGGGGAAGATCCCCGCTATGTCACGACGGACGAGATTGCCAATTATTTCGTCAATCATATGACCGATGATGCTGATATCAAGCCAATCCTCAAATACGAGCTGGATGACTACAAGGGTGAGACACAGGCGCTGTTCAACAAACAGCAAATTCTGGGGTATGCGCTGTCCGGCCAGCGCACCATGAGCGAATACAAAAATTCATCGACACTGAAGTCAGCCGATATCAGCGCGGATGGCCGATCCGCAAAAGTTCAGATCGATATTCACGAAACAGGCCTGATGTCGATCAACAGCCAGAGCGGATCGCCGGTCAGCGTCATGGTTCAGGCGGAATCCCAATGCGTGCATGATGTCATTCTGTCATGGAACCATTTCATGCAATTGAAAAAGGCGGACTGCACGACTGTGGTCCGCCCGCTTTCGCAATAAATCATCTTTCGATCAGGTCGGTAACGCGCCCGGCAGATACGCCATGGCGATATGCACCAGAGCAAAGACATAGAAACCGCCCAGCTGGTACGCCATATCGATGGCAATCGCCTCAAATGAAACCCCGGTATAGAGAGACCCCATCACCGTCGGCGGCATCGAGAAGGCAACCCAGACGAGGCAGGCCAGGCTGATGAATTCATGGACCTTGGTAATCTCCAGCATATCCACGAAGAACGAGAAGAACGCCGCCGCGAGAAGCCAGAGCAGTAATGTCGAGACATACTGGATCGGCTTGACCTTTATATCGTCGGCGGTCAGGCCGCGCAGTTCCATCCAGCGGCGGCCCATCACCTTGGGGTGATACCACAGCAAACCCAGCGCAAACGCCCCGAGAGCGGATGCCAGCGTTGCCGTGTACGGAAATCTCAGTGCTTCTACGACGTCCATAATGACCCCTTCC
>JAMHVA010000324.1:0-4507 GCA_035904625.1 Alphaproteobacteria bacterium
TGAGAATTACCTGTGCCTGCTGAACCTTGATGAAACTGTTGCCGGTGCCGCGATTGCTAAGCACCCCGATCAGGTGATTGCCGCCGGGCTGATGGCACGCTGGGCGGAACGCACACAGGACGGCGACCTGACCGGCGGCGATTTCCCCGGCTGGCTTTCCGGCCTAATCGGCAACAAATTCACCTATGGTCTGGCAGACCGACGCGGTGAATGTATTTATTCGGCGTGTGACCATTATCACCGTTGCTTCATCGAGCGTTCGATGCGCCGCGCCCGCCGTGCTGACCTTGTCATCGCCAATCATGCGCTGGTGATGGCGCAGGCTGCGCTGGGCGATTTCAGCGATCTGCCGTCACGTTATGTATTCGATGAGGGCCATCACCTGTTCGATGCTGCTGACAATACTTTCGCCGGGCACCTGACCGCCCGTGAAACGAATGATTTGCGGCGCTGGCTGCGCGGGGCTGAGGGTGGGCATGGCCGTGCGCGCGGGTTGAAACGCCGACTGGAAGATCTGATCGCCGGGGATGCCGACGCGGAACGCGAACTGGAAGCCATCCTGCACGAAGCCACCGTATTAGCGTCCGCCGGTTGGTCGAAACGCCTCAAAGACGGGCAGCCGCTGGGCGTCAGCGAAATATTCCTGAGCCATATATATAAGCAGGTTTTCACCCGTGCCGAAGGCCGCGACGGCCCGTATTCACTGGAGACCGACACACACCCTGCACTGCCCGAACTGGCCGATGCTGCGCTGGACCTGAAGGACCGCCTGACCGCCCTGCGCAAACCGATGCAATCGCTGTCGCAAAGACTGCGTAAACGGTTATCTGATCAGGCCGACACACTGGATGGCGATACAAAAAAGCGGATCGAATCCGTCTGCAACCGCCTGACATACTGGGCCGAGAATACATTGACCGGCTGGATCAATATGCTGGCGACGCTGGAGCAGGACGAAAAGCCGACTGACAGTATCGACTGGATGGAAATCGAACGTATCGATGGGCAAGCGGTCGATATCGGGTTGTACCGCCACTGGGTCGATCCGATGAAATCATTTGCGACAGCGCTGCGCCCTCATGCCCATGGTGTTGTCATTACATCGGCCACGCTGCGCGATGGTACGGGCGATGAAGCCGAAGACTGGCGTGTGGCGCGTGAGCGCACGGGCACGGATTATCTGGGCTCGGATTCAAACCTGTTTTCCGTTGCCTCGCCGTTTGATTACGCCAGCCGCACCCGCATCCTGATCGTCAATGATGTCCGCAAGGATGACATGGATCAGGTGGCAGCGGCCTATCGCGTGTTATTTGAATCCGCAGGCGGCGGCGGCCTGGGCCTGTTTACGGCGATCCAGCGCCTGCGCGCGGTTTATGACCGGATTGCCATGCCGCTTGAAGACAAGGATATTGCCCTTTATGCCCAGCACATCGACGATGTCGATACGGGAACGCTGGTCGATATATTCCGTGAGGAAAAGAATGCCTGCCTGCTGGGGACGGATGCCGTACGTGATGGTGTCGATGTGCCCGGCGATTCATTACGCATACTGGTGTATGACCGTGTGCCGTGGCCACGCCCAACGATTTTGCACCGCGCCCGGCGCGAGGCGTTTGGCGGACGACGTTATGATGAACTGATGACCCGGCTGAAACTGCGGCAGGCCTTTGGCCGCCTTGTCCGCCGTGCCGACGACCGCGGCATTTTCGTGATGCTGGATTCGATGCTTCCCACCCGGCTGCTGGGGGCGTTCCCAACGGGTGTGCCGGTCGAGCGCGTGGGACTGGCGGATGCCGCGCAAACCATTCGCGATTTCTACAAATAAAAATCCCCGCTTTATCAGCGGGGGTTTTTATTCATACTCACGATTCAGGATTACTCCGGCTGCAGGCCTGCTGCACGCATCGCAGCTTCACGGCGTGCCGCATAACGTGCTGTCACCTGAGCACCATAAGACGGCTTCATCGTCACCGGATGGGACGGGGCGCGAACCTCTGTTGCTACAGGGATCGGCGCATCTTTCACAACGATCGGATTCTTGACGTGTTCGATCAGATCGATCGCGGATCCACCCGTAACATACGGATGCGAAGATGTATCGCCATGATAGATACTCAGCAGATACTCTTCCGATGCGCGCATAAATGATTTGCGTATAAAGTCTGTAAGAGCGGGATTACTCATCTCAGTTACCTTCAGAAATAAGCTGGTCACCATTGGCCAGCGATTGCGCGATGCAATATCATGATTTAATTCCCGCTGAAAAGAAAAATATGAAGCCCAACCTACTTTTTTTCAAAGCCAGACATTGAAGTACCCCCTGGCCGCTCTTGAACCCTCTAATTTATTGAAAACCGCCCGTTTCCTGCCCCTGACACGCAGCCTTTTCGCCGGGCCGCCCCCTTTACGGGGGCTGAAAACCTGACGAAATTTCTTGCGCGCCCCCGGCTTTTGGCCGCATAACACCCTTTAGGATGGGTCACGGAGAGATTCGCCCGCCATTTTTCATTTTTTTAAGAATTAGAGCCCCACATGACACCCAAAACCGTATATGCGTTCGCTTTGCAGGATATTCCCGATACGCTGTCTGTCTTTTCGTCGCTCTATCGCTTTCCTTATACCCAGATGCTGAACAATATGGTGTCGCCGGATGGCCAGCGAACATACAGCGCCATTGTTTTCCAGCCGATTGAAATCATCGAGTCATGGGGTAACAAGGTCACCGTTACCAACCGCGACCAGCAACTGACCCTGCGCAAGGATATCGATAGTTTGCTGGCGGAACGCCTTGAGGTCTGGGGTCATGGAAAAATCCTGAATGATCCGCTGCTGCCGCCGTTTCAGGGTGGCGCCATCGGTTATTTTGGTTTTGGTTATAATCAGCCCCCTTCCTCAGCCGGTCAGGATGTTCCGGCGGCGGCTTTCGGCATCTATGATCAATGTGTTTCCTTCAGTCATACTGAAAATCTGGCATGGTATGTGGTGGTCGCCGATACACCGGATCAGGCCCAGCAAAAATATGCGCATTTCCAGCGCCTGACATCACGTTCGTTCCTGCCGCCAGTTGACGCTGTTATGCCGACCCTGTCATGGGCGCCGACAAAACAGCCCGCGGAAGTTAAAGAAAATGTGCGCCGTCTGACCGATTACATTCATTCCGGTGCCTTCGAGAGTGGCTTCTTCTGCCAGTTTTTCGAAAGCCGCGTGCCTGCCGGTTACGATATGCTGACACATTACCGCAAGCTGGCCGATGGCCAGCCGCGTGCCTGCCTTAATCTCGGTGGCCTGAATATCATGATCCAGTCGATGGATGTCGTTGCAACAATCCGCGACCAGCAGATCGAGATTCCGTTCATCACCGGCAAGACCCGCAAACCCGAAGGTTCCCTGCGCGACGATGTTGTCGCCCAGACACTGGCGCAAGATGAAACCACGATAGCCGCGCACCGCAAGGTAGCCAAGGACATAACGGCAAAACTGTCATCCTTCTGCCCCGCGCACGGCATACTGGGCCCGACAAGCCCGACAGTCGTGTCCGCCCGGGATGGTTACCAGATCCAGTCGATCACACGCGGGATTATGGGCGGAGATACCCGCCCCACCGATATCATCGGCCTGTTTTCACCATCACAAACCTATGGCGGCGTGCCGACAGACCGTGCGCTGCGTATGGTAACCGACATGGAAGATTGCGCCCGCGATGCCGCATTCGGACACATGGCCGTAATGGGGTTTGATGGATCGCTGCAACTGATCCAGAACCTGAATGTGCTGATGAATACAGGGGCGGTCATGCGTTATGCCGAAGGTGCGGCGATCACGGCAGAGACGATTCCGGACGCATGGTACAACCAATCAATGGACAATGCTTGGCATACAATCGGTCAGTGGTCGGTGGCGGATGAAGCGGAACAACAGGTTCTGGCTGGTTAGAGCATTCCTCTTTTAGATTGATGGAAGCCTTATCGTCATCCCGAGCGCAGCCGAGGGATCTTTTCAGGTTGATAACGGGTCAGATCCCTCGGCTGCGCTCGGGATGACGGGATATTTTTGATTCAATCGAAAAAGAGAACGGTCTAACCCGATCAAAAATCCTCATGAAAAAAGCGGCCTGCGGGCCGCTTTTGTTATTCTTGTATTTATTCAGATGATCACGCTGCTTTTGCAGTGATAGCGTCAATCTTTGCTTTTACCAGAACGATTTTCTTCTCGATACGGGTGCGATCCAGATCATCCTTTGCCAGCGTCAGATCATCACTCAGGTTGCTCAAAGTCTTCTCGAGCGATTCCTGATTGAGATCGGAAACATTAACCGCCTCTTCCGCCAGAATGGTGCAGGATGTCGGCGTCACATCGGCAAAACCGCCTGCGATAAAAATGCGGCGTGTTTCGGCGCTGTCGGCCAGTTTTACTTCAACAACACCGGGACGAACGGTAGCCACCAGCGCGCTGTGACCGGGAAGCACGCCAAAGACGCCTTCACTACCGGGCACAACAGCCATCGTCG
>JAMHVA010000325.1:0-6476 GCA_035904625.1 Alphaproteobacteria bacterium
CCGCCTTCACATAGATTTTGGTCGGCGTTATCAGCGCATGCCCCAGCGAAAGCGCAGGATCAAACGGAGCTTTGTCATCATAAGAAAGGCCCGACATCTCCACCACACGACGCACCAGAGAATAGCCGTTGGAATGAACCCCGCTGGAAGCAATCCCTAAAACGATATCGCCCGGGCGCACACGTTCACCGCGCAGCATGCGGCTGCGTTCCACGGCACCCACCGCGAAACCGGCCAGATCATAATCGCCGTCGGCATACATGCCCGGCATTTCAGCGGTCTCACCGCCCACCAGCGCACATTCGGCCTGACGGCACCCTTCGGCGATTCCGGCGATCACCCGCGCAGCCACCCCGACATCCAGCCGTCCGGTTGCGAAATA
Organism: Alphaproteobacteria bacterium; assembly: GCA_035904625.1. Classification (GTDB taxonomy): domain Bacteria; phylum Pseudomonadota; class Alphaproteobacteria; order Micavibrionales; family Micavibrionaceae; genus Micavibrio_C. Next base: position 383 of record JAMHVA010000325.1, read on the forward strand.
ATCGAGGAAAAATAGAGGCTTGGCCCCGTTTACGACCAGATCGTTGACGCTCATGGCGACCAGATCGATCCCGACCGTATCGTGAAGGCCGGTTTCAATCGCGATTTTCAGTTTTGTACCGACGCCATCGGTCGAGGAAACCAGTACCGGATCGGTAAACCCTTCTTTCTTCAGGTCAAAAAGGGCGCCAAACCCGCCCAGACCGTCCATTACCCCGGGGCGGGCCGTCATGGCGGCCAGCGGGGCGATTTTCCCGACCAGAGCATCCCCTGCGTCAATATCCACACCGGCCTTTTTATAAGCACTGTCTTTCATTGGATTCGGGCCCCAAAGGTATTATATAAATAGGAACGCAGACCACAGGCATCCGTCTGCGCAACAGGTTCGCAAGAAAACATGCGCAAACTCTACAGACTTTCCCTACGTACCGCCACCATGGCGGCTCTGGTTTCAGGCCTTTTCCTAGCAGGTTTCCCGCCCATCGCAAAGGCTGAAGATCCGTTATTCACGGTTCATGGCGTGCGCGTTGACGTGACGGCGGAAAGCGCGGTCGCCGCCCGCACCGAAGCCTTTGAAAAGGCCCAGCAGGACGCCTTTAAGATGCTGGCTGAGCGTTTGTTGCCAGAATCAGACGCCCAGGAATTTCAGGTACCGGCCAGTACCACCATTTCGCCGATGGTGAAGGATTTCGAGATCACGGGTGAACAGCTTTCGCGCGTCCAGTATATCGGCACGTATACGTTCCGTTTTAAAGAGAGCGCCATCCGCAATTTCTTTGCCGACAAAAATGTGTCGTTTTCCGACGTCCGCAGCAAGCCCGTGCTGATCCTGCCCTTCTATCAGTGGGGCAGCAAAAACGTACTGTGGGGCGAGAACAACCCATGGCTGGCGGCGTGGGGACAGACGGATACACGGCAGGGTCTGGTCCCCGTGCAGGTTCCGATCGGCGATATTTCCGATGTCAAAGATATCGGCGATGCGCAAGCCCTGACCTACAGCACGGACAACCTGCACAGCATGATCCAGCGCTACGGTGCGGGCGAAGCGATCATCGTGATTGCCGCGCCGAAATGGGAAGGCGGCGACGGGAATGGCGAGCCTGTCAGTCTCGAGATGATGATTTACCGCACCGATCTGGGAGCACCAGCATTCGTCAAGACCGTCAGCGTAACGACCCAAGAGAAGAACGGCACGGAAACGATTTTCGATGCCGGTGTGCGCGCCGTACGCCAGACATTCCAGAGCGACTGGAAAAGCAAGACCGTGGCGCAGGCCGCCGAATCCAACATCCTGAAAGCCCGCGTGCGTTTTGCCAGCCTGCGTGAGTGGGCCGATACGCAAAAAGCCCTGCGTGAGGTCAACGGCATATCCTACATGCGCGTTGTCCGCCTGGCACCGAAACAAGCCGAAATTGAAATCACATATAGCGGCACCGAAGATCGTTTGCGGCTGGCGCTGTCGCAAGCGAACATGAGCATGTCGGAACCGCAGGCATCCTATATGGACGCCAGTGATTATGGCGCTGCACCGGCAATGATGTACGACCTGTATATGAACCCGCCCGAAGTTCCGGCGGCGACACCCTGATGATCCCGGCACGCCATCAACAATTGACGCTGGATCTCGGCCATCGCTCGGCGCTGGGCCGTGATGATTTCCTGATCGCGCCCGGTAATCAGGATGCCGTATCATGGATTGACATGTGGCCGGAATGGCCGGCCCCCGTGCTTGTGCTGCATGGGCCTGCCGCGTGCGGCAAAACCCATCTGGCCGCTGTATGGAAAGACCTGTCCTGTGCCGTATCGGTTGATCCCGCAACACTGGCGACAACGTCCGCCGATGATATTCTGGCACGCGGCCAGCATTTCCTGATCGATCCGGTTGATCCGTGGATCGGTGAACGCGAAGCGGAAACCACGCTTTTCCATCTTTATAATCTTGCGAAGGAAAATCGCCGTACTATCCTGATGACGATGAGGACAGCGCCCGTACGGCTGAGCTTCGCCATTCCGGATCTGGCGTCACGCCTGCGTGCAGCCCCCAGTGTCGCGATCCAGCCGCCTGATGAAATGCTGCTGGGGGCCGTGCTGGTCAAAATGTTCAATGACCGCCAGATCAGCATCGGCGAAGATGTTCTGAATTACGTTCTGCCGCGCATGGAGCGTTCCTTCGCCAGCGCCCGCGAGATTGTCGAGAAAGCCGATCAGATCGCCCTTGCCGAGAAGAAGCCGGTGACCATCGCGCTGATCCGCCATATCCTGACGACACAATCCAGCACCGAATAATCATTCCGGAGCGATGAAATCGATCAGGCGATTGGCGCGCCATGACACATCGCGCCACGATTCTACCGGACATTCAAGAATCGTCAGACTGCCCGGACGGTAATCATGAGCCAAACGGCTCATCAGTTCCGGATCGCCCTGCCCTGTAAGGCTGAGTGCTGTCTGATGAATGCCGGGATTATGTGCCACAACCATCAGCGCATCATGACGGTCATCCGAAAGGTGGACCGCGCCGATAATCTGGTGCGGATCGGCGTTATAAAGATCATTCTCAACCTGCAGTACCCCCGCATACCCTGCCCCTGTGACGGCGGCAGCCGTCATCTGCGTCCTTCGTGCCGATGAAACGAGAATCAAGCCCGGCAGCAGATCAAGATCGCGCAGGTGACGCCCCAGCGCCTCCATCGACTGAACACCATATGGAGTCAGGGATCTGTCACGGTCAGACTGACCACCTGTGGGGTTAGCCGCTTCGCCATGACGAAGAATGAAAAGTTTCTTCATCACCCCGCCTTATCGTCATGCTGATAAATTGCGTAGCCATAAGGCGCAAAGTTTAGATCCCCGTCAGATATATCGGCATGATGGCTGATACAAGGCTGGTCATTCGCCGCCACCAGCCCCTTCAGAGGCAACGTCGCAGGCTGATCGCCTGCATTGTAGATACAGGTAAGAGTCACCCCTTCGTAGCTGCGGCGAAACGCAATTACATTGTCAGGCGTATCAATCAAAGTGAAATCGCCCAGACGTGCGGCAGGTGTCTGTTTGCGCCAGTTGATGAAGGCCTTGATCCTGTGCCACACGGAATCAGGATTGGAATCCTGTGCATCCAGCGCCAGCTTCATGTGCGCAGGAGGGATCGGCAGCCATGTTTTACGTGCGGTTGAGAACCCGGCCTGCACCGATCCGCCATGCCACGGCATCGGCGTGCGGCAACCATCACGACCCACATGTTCCGGGTAAAGCATAATGTCGTATGGATCGCGCAGATCTTCGAACGAGAGTTCGGCCTGCGGCAATCCGAGTTCCTCGCCCTGATACATGCAGTATGTACCACGCAGCAACATGCCGAGCGTGCTGGCAAACAGGGCTTTATCCTCAACCGGCACATCGCCCCCCAGACGGCTGGCCACGCGCTTGAAATCATGATTGCTGGTCGCCCAGCAGACCCAGCCATCGCCGATCAGTTCTTCAACACGGGTGGCGGCGCGCAGGATATCGGCCTTGGCCATCCCTGTACCGACCAGACCAAAGGAATAAGCCAGACTGAATCGTTTGCCGGTTTGCGTGTACGTCGCGGCCTCGCGTTCGGAATCATCGCCGCCCGCCTCACCCAGCAAACAACGGTCAGGCCACTTACGGATATGCGCACTCAGTTCCTCGATCCAGTCGAGATTCTGCGGCACATTCATGCTGTGAATACGTTTCTGTCGCGCCATCGGATTGCTGTTCGGGATATCCGTCGGCCATGGTTCCCCCGCCCGACGCGGCGGGTTGTCGCGATGATCGGGATCGCAGACATAAGCATGCGCGACATCGAGGCGGAAACCATCGACACCCATATCCAGCCAGAACGCCGCAACATTCTTGACCGCCTGACGGACGTCCGGACACCAGTAGTTCAATGACGGCTGTTCTTTCAGGAAATGATGCAGATAATATTGCTGGCGGCGTGAATCCCATGTCCATGCCGGACCGCCAAAATAGGACAGCCAGTTGTTGGGGGCCGTGCCGTCCGGCTTGGGGTCTTTCCAGATATACCAGTCGGCTTTGCCGTTATCGCGGCTCATCCGGCTTTGCTTGAACCAGTCATGCTGGTCGGAGGTATGCGACCAGACCTGATCGATCAGGACCCTGATCCCCAGTTCATGCGCGCGATCCAGAACTCTTTTAAAATCATCAATCGTACCGAACACCGGATCGACGTCGCGGTAATCGGACACGTCATATCCGAAATCCTTCATCGGCGATTTGAAAAAAGGTGAAATCCAGATTGCATCGGCGCCGAGTGCGGCGACATGATCGAGTTTCTGATGGATGCCCGCCAGATCGCCCACCCCGTCGCCGTTCGAATCCATAAAGCTGCGCGGATATATCTGGTATATGAGGCAGCCGCGCCACCATTCATTGCTCATGTTTACCCCTCAAGATACAAACTGACGCCGCTGTCATTCTGGCGGTCAACCGCATGAAAACAAAGAATTTTTTGAGAGCGCTCCAGAATTAAGGAATATTTCGCAGTTGCAGCATAATATTTCATTGAATCAGCCGGGCAAAATAACTAGAATTCGTTAATTCCCATAATAATTACAGGATATTGGCGTCACGATGGCACCAGATCAGGTTCAGGATCAGCAGCTTCCCCGTATCAGCGCGATCACGCCCACATTCGGGCGCGCGTTTTTCCTGCGTCAGTCTCTCGCATTTTTCAAAGCCGATGTGTATCCGGAAGATCGCAAGGAATGGATCATCCTTGATTCCACGCCGTCATCGCACAAGGATAACGAGCCGCACCGTCAGGCGTTCCTTGATGAAATTAAAGACATTCCGTGGATCAAGTATTTCCATCTGCCTGACCGCGAAAACATTAATCCGGCATATGACGCACAATACCCCGATGCCTTCGCCCATATTCGTCGCGATAAAGCCGCTTATCTCGCTGAAGTCGATCAGCTGATCGATGCCTCGAAAGCGAACCCGGCATCACAGATCAAAATCCAGTTCCAGAGCAGTGCCGATCCCAAAGCCGGACGCCCGTCAATCGGCGAGAAACGCAATGTCGCATGTAGCCTGGCCAGCGGCGATATCATCATTCACCGCGACGACGATGATTATTACGGCCCGCAATATAATCTTGAGACTGTTCAGGAGATTCAGAAAGGCGCTGACTTCATCCGCTGGGCTGACTTCTATGTCTACATGGTGGCGATGAACCTGTACGGTTCTTATGAGTTTGATTCCGATTACGGATGCTACCGCGTCAGCAAGGATGGCGATCCGCTGTTCCTGAGCGCCACGGAGCTTAAAGACGCAAAATCCGAAGGCTCGATCCGCAAGGAAGGCCACGGCTATGGCCTGCTGTTTGCCTACACCAAAGACAGCTGGCAGAAGACAGGTGGCTTTGCCCCGTTGTTTACCGAGGAAGATGTCCTGTTCGTTCCCACGATTGAGAAAATGGGCGGCAAGGTTGCCTTCCCGCGCGGCCTGACAGACCGGGTATGCCGTGTTATTCACGGTAATTCCACATCCAGTCGCGTTTATATGGTCCACGAACCGGCGGAACTTTCGCAAACGATGCTGGCATCTGTATCACCGCATGTCGGGCACACGGATCTCCTGTCGCCCGAGGTTGCCAAACTGCGTGAACATCTGAACAGCCAACGCCAGCCGGTGCAAAATACCCTTGCCGCGAAGGCAGACAGCGTACATCTTCGCAACGGCTAACTTTTCTACTCACCGAGGGTAAAAACTGATCATGACAAAATTTCCCGCTGACTTCATATGGGGCACCGCGACATCCAGCTTCCAGATCGAGGGCGCGACGCGTGAAGGCGGACGTTCTGACAGCATCTGGGATACGTTCTGCAAAGTCCCCGGCGCCGTCGTCAACGGAGAAACCGGCGATGTGGCTTGCGACCATTATCATCGTTACAAAGACGATATTGAGCTGCTGTCCAATCTGGGAGTCGATGCCTATCGCTTTTCCTGCGCGTGGTCGCGGATCATCCCCACCGGCACGGGTGCTGCCAATCAGGCTGGTCTTGATTTTTACAACCGCCTGATCGACGGGCTGCTGGCCAAGGGTATTG
>JAMHVA010000326.1:0-5219 GCA_035904625.1 Alphaproteobacteria bacterium
CTCAGCCTGATCGCCGCATGGCGTCTGGGCACACTGCGCAACGAGTACCGTGCCGCCCCGGAAGCGATTTCCCTGCTGAAACGCAATAACTGCGGCAAGGCCCTCGATATGGCCCGCGTCGCGCGTGATATGCTCGGCGGTAACGGTATCGCCGATGAATATCATGTGATCCGTCATGTCATGAACCTTGAAGCCGTCAATACCTATGAGGGAACGCACGACATTCACGCCCTCATTCTGGGGCGGGCGATCACAGGCTTTGCCGCTTTCTAGCTGATGGACGTTCCATTCTCGGTCCTCCCTGCTTTCTTGCTGACCTGCGTCCTGATCGAAGCCACGCCGGGGCCGAACATGACCTATCTGGCCTTGCTCAGCCTGTCGCGCGGACGGCGCGCCGGCATGGCCGCCACCGCAGGAGTAGCCCTCGGACTTTTGATCATGGGGATGGCTGTCGTATGGGGCGCCGGTCCATTTATCATGGGGTCACCGTCCATTTACGGCACCCTGCAAGGTGCCGGATTCCTGTATCTTCTGTGGCTGGCATGGGATGCGTGGAAAATCCCCGCCCGGGCGCAAGGACGGAACATCACGCCAGATGATTATGATCGTGTCTTTTTCCTGCGCGGCCTGATCACCAATATCCTGAACCCCAAAGCGGCAATCTTTTATGTCGCCATCCTGCCGGGCTATGCCGGAAACACCGGACACCCGGCACAAACCCTGCTGGTCATGAGTCTGATATATGTGGTAGTCGCAACCATCGTACACATACTGATCGTCGCGATGGCCAGCGCTTACACCGTGCATGAAAACACACTGGCAAACGTGAAAACGCGCGCATTCTTCGCCGCATCGCTGATCCTGACCGCCTTCTGGTTCCTTTACAGCACAAACCGATAGGCCGGCGGAAAATTTGCGCACACCACGATTTTCCTGCTAAGGTCCTTGCATGGCAAAGAAGCGGCAGGCCGTGACATCAGATTGCCGATGGCGCGCCCTGATCGCTGACAACTCACACATTTTGGCCCCCCTGTGACAAATATCAAAACGTTATCAGAACTGGACTTAATTCACCTGCAAACACAGGCGATGGATGAATTGGCGGCGCGCAATATCGTGCAAAATCCGGCCCAGCCCGTTGGAGATTACGCCATTCACCTGGCCTGCAAAGCGTTTGACCTGAAACGTGAACCAACATCGACATCCGGATATGACGCCAGCGATGACGAAGGGTTACGCTATCAGATCAAATTCAGGCGGCTGGCATCGGTTGCTGACACGCGTCAGTTAAACGCCATCAAGGGGCTGGAGCAACGCAAATTCGATTTTCTGATTGGCGTACTTTTTAATGCCGACATGACAATCTTTCGCGCAGCACTGATCCCCTATGCCGCAGTCGCCCGCATGGCGGACCAGAACAAGATTGTCATGCTCAACAATAAAGCATGGGATATCGACGGCGTGATCGATGTAACAGATAAGCTAAAAACCGCGCAAAAGTAGCACCAGCCTGAAGAAATCTATTTATATTCGTAACGTCCCCAGATCGCTTTGCGCTCCAGCTCTTCAGCCGTGCCAGCCGCAATACCCTTACCGATAGCTTCGGGACTGACTGACACCTCAGGCGTGGCCTGACTTGAAAAAGCACCAGCCAGCATGGAAAGCAGATTGGCTTTTTCAGATGTTGTCGTCACAAGCCTTACATCGTCGCCAAATTTTTTCTTGATGAAGGGCCCCATCTGCGCGATCCCGTCGGTGAGACCTATTTTATAGGCGTTTTCACCAATCCATGTCCGGCCCGTGAAAACATCGTTATCCAGATCAACACCCTTCTTGACGATCCTGTCGCCGCGGCATTCCTTGATCCAGCCTTTAAACAGGCCATGCAGTTCATTGAGGTCCCGCTTAAGATCAGCAACATCTTCTGGCATTTCCGGTTTCATCGGATCAAGGCGCGACTTGGATTTACCCGCCGTATATGTACGTGACTCGACACCCAGTTTCTGCGCGAGGTCGGAATAGCCCATGCCGGAGGCGATCACACCAATCGATCCCACTGTTGAGGTCTTGGCGGTATAGATTTCATTGGCCGCGCAGGCGATCCAGTATCCCCCGGAAGCCGCCACATCCTGAACGAAGGCATATACCGGTATTTTCTTTTCTTCTGCCCGGAGTCTTATATGGTTGGCAATCAGCTCGCTTTGGGTCGGGGATCCTCCTGGCGAATTGACATCCAGCACCACAGCGACAGCGCCCGGCATATCAAACGCCTTATCGATGGAATGACGCAGGGAATCAATATTGAGATTTTTGCCGGACTGCATAAGGCCGCCGCCCGATCTTCCGGCGGCAATAGCCCCCTTCAATTCAATAACGGGAACAACGGAACCTGTCGGCGATTTGTCAGCGTCATCCGCCGGATCCGGCGTTGCCAGATAGTTACCGCCAGCAAACGCAAGCACGGCGAACAAAGCCGCCGTTCTGAGCCTGACCCCGCCGTTTTTGATTGTTAAATTGCCTGTAATCGCCAGCGGCTCTTTCGGCGGGTGCTTTTCAGGTGGTATGTTGTCCATAACGGTAAACCTCGGCTTTTTTATTTTCGATAAACTATGATTTACTTTTCATATAGCGAAATCTTGGGGGCGTCAAGCGGCAGCGCCTTGGCATGACGGAGCATTGTTTTTATTTTCATAAGCTTGCGCATAATGGAGCCTTCCTGCTAATGTCTTCCCATGGCAAAGAAAGTTGAACACCCCTACACGTCAGATGATGATGGTGATTTCGAGCCACCCGTCTATGCTCGCAACGAAATCAGACCTCTCCAGCTGCAATACGCCACCCGCGATACGATCTCCCTCATGCCGCAGTTCTACTACAGCGGTACAATGCCCGACTCGTCGCTCAGGGATGTCATCGTCACATGGCTGGATCGCCATTCAACCGGCGCATGGCAAATGACCGATATCGACAGTGAGCCGGGCACGCCGCGGAACCTGTGTGTTTTCATCGAACGTCTGACTGACCGTAAGAAGTTTCATGAAGCATTCCCCGCCATTCCTTATGTGGAAGACGATTACAACAACGATACAAACGCCGAATGCATGTGCCTGTATCACGGGCTTTTCGCTCCGCCCGATCCGGCAACAAACCTCGATCTCTGGGTCAAGGAAAACGAAGCCATTCACCTGACACCGCTGAACGACACGCATATCCTGATCCGCTTCAAGGATGAGTTCGCCGAGGTCACATGCCTTGAACGTCTGGGAACGAATTTCTCGTTTGATCCGGAACATGACGGGTATGTAACGACAATGCGCAACCCCGAAACAGGTCACGATAACTCCTTTATTTCATGGCTGCTGGATAACAATGATTTCGAAGAATGCACGACACCCGCCCGTTACGGCCTGAAGAGTTCCGATGATCCGGAAGAGAAAACATACATCCTGCGCTGGCCCGCGATGCAGGAATCCTTCGCGCGCGACTGGGGCGACTGTTTCCGTCTGATAAAAACAGCGATCACCGGCGAGCAGATTTGGCGCGGGTCGGATCAGGCCAGAAAGCCAGACCGCACCATTCCCGATGCGTATACGAATTACGCACAAGGCCGCATCGAATGGGATCATGTACGACCTGACGACATCTCCCCACCCGCTGCGCCGGCTCTGAATATCACCTGATCTCTACCGCATCATGCAAGCGATAGAATGTTTCCGTCTCGATATCCTTAGGTATCAGTTCCAGACGACCGCGGATATTGACCGGCTCGTATGAAAACGCAATCGGTTCTTTCGCGTGAACTTCAATCACCATCGCCGGACCGACATGATAATGATACGGACAGGAAAGCGGAAACGGCCCGAACAGAAAAAGCCTCTGCTTCTCCTCTGCCTCCAGCGGGAACATGTAGCCCTGCATGACGATGGTCTGACCGTTCAGTGCTTTCATCTCCTTTGAAAATCCGGGCACCATGATTTCATAGTCCATGCCTTGTGCGTCTTTGCCGGATTCAGTGATTTCCTTGGTTGTTGTAAACAGATCCCACGAAACACCTCCGTCTGGCGTTTTGACAAAATCGGGAAGATAGGAAAGTACGTCGCGATTGGTTTCACTGGTCAGCGCATGCGCCGGATGTCCGCAGGCAATCAACGCAATAAAGCAAAAAGTAAAAAACAATTTCATGTGGCTGCCCCACTCATCAATAACCGCCCGGCATCCAGCCTGAATGCACGGCAGGCGGGAATAAGGGCCGCACACAAACCAGCCAGCAATACAGTCCCGGCCATGTATAACTCAGTAATATAGAACACGGCCCCTGTTGCCTGTGACGCCTGCAACAATGGAATAATATGGGACAGTGTCATAAAAGCACCGTGACCAGCGATCAATCCTGTGACAACACCCGCTGCAGCGGTTATTAGCGCCTCCACGATGATCAGGACAAAAATCTTTCGTCTTGGCATCCCCAGAAGCCGCATGACCGCGATATCATGGGCACGCGTCTGCAGGCTGCTGGCCAGACCACTGAATATCGACAACGCCGCCATCAGCATCAGGCCAGCGGCAACACCCATGACAATACGGCTGCTCAAACCAAGGGCTGACGTTATGCGCGTCAATTCCATGGCGGGGGAGGCCGCAACAGCGGAACCCTGACGATTCAGTGCACGGGAGAAATTAATCAGATCGCGTGGAGAACGAACCTTTACCAGCAACGCGGTTATCTCTTGATCAGCGTTATCATGATGGTGATCATGCTCATGAATATCCTGCACGCTTTCCACCGATGTCATGATCAGCCGGTCCATCACCGTTCCCGTTGGCTTCAGAACGCCTGTCACGTGATATGCCTCTTCATGATGATGCCCTTCCCCGGCCAACCCATGCGCGCCGGAAAAGCGGCTTCCCGGCACCAACCCCAAGGCGTGCGCTGCTGCCGCACCCACCACGGCCTGCATCGAATCTTGCCAGCCCAGCCCCGCTTCATAAGTTCCGCCATACAGGGTGATATAATCCGCAGTCGTCCCGACAATCCTGAATCCCCGCACATTGTCGCCTAATGCCAACGGAATGGATTGTGCGATTGCAGGGTTGCGAACGATGCCCTCCACAACAGCCCCCTCGAGATTTCCTGTTGGAATATCGACATGGTACAGGCTGGAAAGAATGATCTGCAGCGGACTTCCCGGCGCGCCAATCACAAGATCGACACCTGCCGT
>JAMHVA010000327.1:0-21874 GCA_035904625.1 Alphaproteobacteria bacterium
TTCCATGCCCCGCTGCAAAGCCGGGAAAGAAAGGACTGGTTTATTCCTGCCAATGACAAAATGCGATCATTCTGCCAGCATATCGACCATGAATTAAGTATGCGCGGGCATCATGTAGAAATGCCCGATAACAACAGCAAGAATGATTCAGGCTTGCTGGGTGCGTTCCAATCCGGCGCAACGTCCGGCAAGCAAGCTACCTATGAAACAGTGAAAGAGAGGGTCAAAACAGAAGCGCAGGACAAGCGCGAAGATATACCGCCGCAATACAAACAGGAATCTTACGAACCGGAAACGCCCAAAGAATCGAAAATGTCTGGCGCGTTCAATCGTGCGTCAGCCGACAACAGCACCGACAAACCATCACAGAATCACGACCCGAATCACCAGCCCAAATAGCCCGCCTTATTCGGGCTATTTGGGGCTGTTTTTGCGCCCCCATATAAAAATATCCTGCACAAGTTCTGCACAGGATATTTTAGGCCAGTTTTTATGTTTATTTTCAATTAGTTATAATTGCTAATAGTCCTCGCCGGCATGACGGCGGCAAAACGGTCCAGATACTGAACATGCTGGGACATTGAATACAGCCCGTCACCGCTCAGGAATGTCTGGCGGGCGCGAAGATAAATTTTTGTGCCCTCAAGAATCGGCAGCAAGCCGCTGGATAGGCTGGCATTGACATTTTGATCGCCCCCGGCGGCGCTATCGGCGCGAGAACGACGATCAACCCGGTCGAGAAAAGCCGCCATCCGGCTTTCGACCGACTCTAATTCCGCGATAGAACGGGAGGCGTATGCGTTCATCATGACTCCATGGCGGACGGGCGGCGGGTGCCGGGAAACAGCACCACGACCCGTTCCGATTTCAGACTGTTGAGTAAGATTTGTTCCCTATTGGCAAATTCATGCACCAGCGACTTCAGGTTGTTCATTTCACGGCGTTCACGCGCGATCATTCGCGCAAACAACGGTGAAAGGCGCCTGATGGATCCGGGAGCGGGACCACGACGATTCAGGGTCTGGTTCGCCAGCAGATCCAGCCTGTTTTCCACATGTTCGCGCAGATACGGAACAAAAGTCGCCAGTTCATCGACGGCCCCCTCGTCGGGCTTGTCGGCGTCATCGAAATTGAGGATGCGAAAATCAGCATATTTCGTAAAGCGCGCCGATATGACGGCCAGATCAAACCATGCCTTCTTGCTCAGGTAATTGAACGTATTGTTCGCAGAGGGCGCATCGCAACGGCGGTCAAACCGCTCGCACAGGGACTCTAGCCCCTCATAGATGCGACAAAGCCGCTGGAATTGTTCCGAAGTCATGGATAGTCCCTGTTTTTGTATTTTTATTATGTAATGTGGAGATTACGACTTTTGCGTTCGCCTGTCACGTATGTTTTTCACGCTTCGCCCCTGAAATCCACCTGAAATCCTTGAGTTTTTTCATATCGGGCTTTATGTTCGGGAACAGTTTTCACCTCTGATCGATGGATTTTTGACCATGCACGCTTACCGCACCCATAAATGCGCCGAACTCCGCAAAGAACACGCGGGCCAGACCGTTAAACTCTCGGGCTGGATTCACCGCATGCGCGATCATGGCGGCGTTCTGTTTATCGACCTGCGCGATACGACAGGCCTGACCCAGTGCGTGGTCGATCAGGACAGCCCGCTGCTGGCGGAAGTCGAAAAATGCCGCGTTGAATCGGTCATCACCATCACAGGCCGCGTCAAGGTACGCCACGAAGGCACAGCGAATGCCGACCTCGCGACCGGGGATATCGAAGTCTATATCGATGACCTAACCGTGCAATCGCACGCCGATGTCGTGCCGCTGCAAGTGGCCGACGGCGATCAGGCCGGTGAGGAAGTGCGCCTGAAATACCGTTTCCTCGATTTACGCCGCGAAGGCATGCACAAGCGCATCCGCCTGCGTAACAACATCATCAAATCGATGCGTATGCGTATGTGGGATCAGGGCTTTCAGGAGTTCAACACCCCGATCCTGACCGCGTCATCGCCGGAAGGTGCCCGCGATTATCTGGTGCCCTCGCGCCTGCACCCGGGCAAATTCTACGCGCTGCCGCAAGCGCCGCAACAGTTCAAGCAATTGCTGATGGTGTCGGGTTTTGACCGTTACTTCCAGATCGCGCCGTGCTTCCGCGATGAAGATGGCCGCGCCGACCGCCTGGCCGAGTTTTACCAGCTCGACATGGAAATGAGCTTCGTGAAGCAGGAAGATATCTTCGCGACCATGACCCCGGTGATCGATGGCATCTTCAAGGAATTTGCAGACTGGACGGGCACGCCGCACAAGGTCGAATGGCTGCCGAACATGAAATACAATGACGCGATCCTGCAATATGGTTCCGACAAGCCGGACATGCGTAACCCGCTGGTGATCTGTGATGTCACATCCGTGTTCAAACGTGATGACGTCACATTCAACGCGTTTAAATCCGTGATCGATAAAGGCGGCGTTGTCCGCGCGATCCGTTGCCCGAAAGTGGCCGGACAACCGCGCAGCTTCTTCGACAAACTGAATGACTGGGCCCGCGGCGAAGGCGCACCGGGTCTGGGTTATATCCTGTTTGAAGGTAGCGAAGGCAAAGGCCCGATTGCGAAATTCGTTCCGGCAGCCGCACAGGAAGAACTGAAGACAGTCGCTGGTCTTGAGGACGGCGATGCGATCTTCTTCGTCTGCGACATGGAAGGCAAGGCCGCGAAACTGGCGGGCCGCGCCCGTGACAAGATTTGTGACGATCTGCCCGCCGGCCACGCATGTGTTCGCGAAAAAGGCGTTTACAAATTCCACTGGATCGTCGATTTCCCGATGTACGAAGCGGACGAGAAAACCGGCAAGATCGATTTCTCGCATAACCCGTTCTCGATGCCGCAAGGCGGACTGGAGGCCTTGAACGGCCCGGACCCGCTGAAAGTCATGGCGACACAATATGACTGCGTCTGCAATGGCTATGAACTCTGCTCTGGCGGTATTCGTAACCACCGCGCCGACATCATGGAACGCGCCTTTGCGATTGCCGGTTATCCGCGCGACGTACTGGAGAAGAAATTCGGCGGCATGCTGGACGCGTTCCGTTTCGGTGCGCCCCCGCACGGCGGCTGTGCGTTCGGAATCGACCGTATCGTCATGATTCTGGCGAACGAGCCAAACCTGCGCGAGGTTTATGCCTTCGTGATGAACGGCGCGTATGAAGACCCGATGATGGGCGCCCCGACCGACCCGACACCGCAGCAGCTGAAAGACCTGCACCTGAAAGTCGTCCCGCCGATCAAGGTGGAGGCGGTGGAGAAGAAGGCGCAAAGCGCGTAATCTCCATATGATTGATTTAAAATCTCTAACCGTTGGCGAGATACTTAAGCTCCAAGCCGATAGCTTGAACGAACTCGTTTCACGCAACGTCCTGAGAAGCGCCAATAAACCGACTGGCGACCTTGCCGAATATCTTTTTTGTAATGCGTTCGGCTGGACAATATCGAACAATTCCCAGAACGGATATGACGCCCTCTGCAAGGATGGGTTTCGATATCAGATCAAAGCGCGCCAACTCGTGAAAAACAATCACGGTGAACGCATGCTAAGTGCCATAAGGGATTTGGAAAAACAAAAATTTGACTTCCTCGCAGGGCTTTTATTTAACAAAGACTATACTATTTACAAAGCCGCCATCATACCTTACGCCGTCATTGTAGAGAGCAACCCTTCATACGCGAAGCATGACAATAAACATATATTTTACTTACGAGATTCTGTCTGGCAGTTACCCACGGTGAAAGATGTTACTAAAGAGCTGGAAGAAGCGAGTAACAAATTGTAATTTTTTTTGATTGTCACCCCGGCGAAGGCCGGGGTCCATTCGATCTAACGTTTAATCACTATGGATTCCGGCCTTCGCCGGAATGACATTGAGAAGAAAAATGACCATTCCCACCTTCCTCACCTGTCTGCCCGGTACGTGGCATCTGGAGCGGCGCATCAGCGTTGCGGGGCATGAGAGCAGCCATTTTCAGGGGCTGGCGCATATACGCCCCACCGATGTGCGCGGCACATACAGTTTCCATGAAGAAGGATCGTTCGTGAATGAACGCGTCCGGCAGGAGGCGTACCGCGATTATATCTATAAGGTCAAAGGCAAGACGCTGGAGATTCTGTTCGCCGATCCGCACCGGATGGGCCAGCCGTTCGTATCGCTTGATTTTTCACACAGTATAATCGCCAACGATACGCATGTGTGCGATCAGGATATTTACGCGCTTGTGTTCGAGATCATCAGCACCGGCGAATTCCACATGGAAACGATTGTTTCTGGCCCGGAGAAGGATTACCGGCTGGAAACAATATATCGCCGCATCTGATCCTGCCCCAAAAAGAATGACCCGGCCGACGTTTGGGGTCGTCGACCGGGCCGGGGGAATCGCCTGCCGGGGTTTGGGTTCACGGTTAGGGAGAGGCAGGCGAAGTCTGTTCTTGCTGGTTCCTGTTTTCTCTTTGGTTCAAACGCACAGCGGCTGCTCTTCCGCTGGCTGGTGTGATGGAGATGTATTCATCCTTTCGGACCTTTCACCGCTTTGTCTGCGTGCCTCTTTCTGTTCATAGAGACCGGCATCCGCCGCGTTGAAAATCATGTCGGCCTTGTCGCCCGCCGCGAAGCTTTTCAGCCCCAGGCTCGCCCGGACGGGGATTTCGTCCCCGTACCAGGCCAGCGAGAGGTTGTTCAGCTTCCAGCCCAGATTCTGGGCACGGGCCGCCGCGTCACGCTTCGTTGTGTGGGAGAGAAGAAGCACGAATTCATCACCGCCCAGTCTGGCGGCCGCATCCATCGCACGAATCTCATTCTTCAGCGTGCGCCCGACAAGGCGCAGGGCCGCATCGCCCGCCGCATGGCCGTATGTGTCGTTGATGGATTTAAAATTGTCGAGATCGATCAGCACCAGCAGGCCGCCCTTGACCAGCCCGCGGCTGCAACGATCCAGTTCGCCCGTGAAGGCATCGTAAAAGCCACGGCGGTTCAGAAGGCTGGTCAGTTCGTCGGTGGTTGCGACTTTTTCCAGTTCGCGAATGCGCTGTTCCTGATGGAAGATGCGGTCTTCGGCTTCCTCGATCATGTTATGCGCCTGTTTCAGCAACGCCAGTGTTGCACTCATGCTGCGTTCCCATCCGTCCTTTTCGCGTGCATGCTGCTCCAGCACGTCGAAAAGCGATGTCGTAATATCCGGTTTGAATTCCAGTTTGAAATTCTCCGGCCGTTTTGCCTTTTTGGATTTTTTGCCGTTTGTCCGGTTGTCTGCCCGGGCCGACGTGATCCCTGTGCGCGTTGATGCCACCGGTGTCAGAGGTGCCAGTACGCTCACTTCCCTGTGATTGATGATGTCTGTGGTCATGTTCTTAACTACCCTAACTCTTGTTTTGTGACGCTTCTTTATTTGTGCGTCATCACACCCATGTTTTTATTATTGCGAGGTTTGTGCCAACCGCGCCCTCAGGAAATAATTATTCATTTTCAATTACTTAGAACATCAGGCGCCAACGGTCATTTCAGGCAGAATCGCCCCGCCGCGGACGGGCGGGAGATTCTTGCCGGGGCAAATCGCCCTAGCCGCAGGGGCTGTGAATGGCATATGATCGGCTCTATATGAATACGAAGCGAGGATCGATGCGTATCACCCCACATTCTATGATGGCTCTGGCCGTGCTGGCCCTGTCCGCCACGCCGGGCTGGGCGGCGGAACGGCTGGACAAAGCCGCGCGCGATATCCTGATCCCGCACAAGGCGATTTATGACATCGAGATGACATCGAAGCGCAGTTCGTCGCAGGTGCTGAATATCCACGGTCAGATGTATTTTGCGCTGCAGCCGACATGCGATGCGTGGTCCACCGATCATCGGTTCAACTTATACTATGAATATACAGACAGCCCGCCGATGCAGATCACCAGCGATTTCACGACGTATGAGCCCTATGACGGCAAAAGTTTCGATTTCAGTTCGCGGCGCAAGCGTGATGGCGAGATGTATCAGGAACTGCGCGGCACCGCGACGATAGAGAGCGGTAAAGAGGGTAACGTCGCCTATGCGTCGCCGGCGGGGCTGAATCTGCCGATGCCGGAGGGCGGGATGTTCCCGATGGCGCATACCGTGCAGATGATGAAGAATATTCGTGAGGGCCGCAAAGTTTTCAATGCCGTCGTGTTTGACGGCAGCGATGAGGAAGGCCCGATCGAGATCAACACGATCGTCGGCAAGACCGTGAGCGCGGACGGCATGATCAAGGCGGGCCCGTCGATTGAGGGGGGCCTGATTGGGTCGCCCGCCCGCAAGGTGCGGATGGCCTTTTTCCCGCTGGCCAGCGACAGCCCGGGATCGGATTATGAAATGGATGTGGTTCTGCACGATAACGGCGTCATCAGCGATATGAATGTCGAGTACGGTGAATTTTCCGTATCCCAGAGGCTCATCGCCCTTGAAAAGGTCGATGCCCCCGTATGTCCGGAAACGGCCCCCGCCAAGGCCGAGGGCGGCAAGGACAAAGCCCCCAAAAAGAAGCTCTTTGGCATAATCCCGTAAAATCAGCCATCTAGCCTCGACTTCGGGGCAAAAACCTTTTAAATTTAACTGTTTAGAAAACTCTCCCCGGTTAGCATAGATCGGGGCCTACCTGATGGGTCCGCCTGTCACCTCTTGAATACGGACAACCCGGGACATCGCCCGAAAAATAGAACGAGTAGTAACCTGCATGTCGAAAACTGTCTTGGTCGTTGAAGATAATGAACTGAACATGAAGCTTTTTCATGATCTGCTGGAGGCGCACGGGATCGGCACAATCCAGACGCGCAACGGCAAGGACGTGCTGGAGCTGGCGCGGGCGCATAAACCCGACCTGATCCTGATGGATATCCAGCTGCCGGAAGTTTCCGGCCTTGATGTCACAAAATGGCTGAAGGCCGACGAACAATTGAAAGTCATTCCGGTGATTGCGGTCACCGCATTTGCCATGAAGGGCGACGAGCAGAAAATCCGCGAAGGCGGCTGTGAAGATTATATTTCGAAACCGATTTCTGTGACGCACTTCATGGAAGTCGTTCAGAAATACCTGAAATAACCGCAAACTAAAGGACCAATTTCCCGATGTCTGCGCGCATACTTGTTGTTGATGATATCCTGCCGAACGTCAAGCTGCTCGAAGCGAAGCTGAGCAGTGAGTATTATGACGTCCTGACCGCCACCAGCGGCGAAGAGGCCCTGCAAAAAGTAGCGCAGGACAGCCCCGATATCATCCTGCTGGATGTCATGATGCCCGGCATGGATGGGTTCGAAGTTTGCAGACGGATCAAGACCAACCCGGCATACGCCCATATTCCTGTCGTGATGGTCACGGCGCTGACTGATAACACCGATAAAGTGCGCGGCCTTGAAGCCGGTGCCGATGATTTCCTGTCGAAACCTGTCAATGATACCGCGCTGATGGCGCGTGTGCGTTCCCTCGTCCGCCTGAAGATGACGGTTGATGAATGGCGCGCCCGTGAGAATACCGCCAACCAGCTGGGAATCAGCGAGGGCGGCGTCAGCGTGATGAACGAACCGGTGGAAGAAGCCCGCGTTCTGATCGTCGATGACCAGACATTCGAATCCGACAAGATCGCCGAGGTTCTGTACCGTGATAATGATATCGTGATCCCGGTCGATAGCGGGATCAAGGCGATGGAGCTGGTTTCGCAGCATGATTTCGACCTGATCATCATCAGCCTGAATTTGAAGCACGAAGATGGCCTGCGCCTTTGTTCCCACCTGAAATCGAACGAACGGACCCGCGCCGTCCCGATTCTGATGATCGCGACGGAAGAAGATCTGGAACGTGTGGCGCGCGGCCTTGAAATCGGCGCCCATGATTATGTTCTGCGACCCGTCGACCGTAACGAAATTCTGGCGCGGGCCCGCACACAAATCCGCCGCCGCCGCTTCCAGGACCGCCTGCACGCCAATTATCAGGTCAGCCTGTCGATGGCGCTGACCGACCCGCTGACCGGCCTGTATAACCGCCGTTATATGGAAGTCCACTTGCTGAAACTGATCCAGAAGAACGCCGAATCGAAGAAGCATCTGTGCGTTCTGCTGCTCGATATCGACCACTTCAAGAAAATCAACGATACATATGGCCATGGCGTCGGCGATGAAGTCCTGAAAACCATCGCCTTCCGCCTGAAAGACAATCTGCGCAGTTTCGACCTTGTCGCGCGACTGGGCGGTGAGGAATTCGTGGCCATCCTGCCCGATACAAATGAAGACATGGCGCAGTTCATTTCCGAGCGTCTGCGCCGTTCGATTGCCGAAAGGCCGGTCAAATGCAGCGCCCCCGATGGCGAAATCACCGTTACGACTTCGATCGGCGGCGCGTTCATAGAACCGGGAGAACACACGGTACAGGCCGTTCTGGACCGCGCTGACAAGGCTTTGTATGTGGCGAAGGAAACAGGCCGTAACTGCACTGTTTTCGAAAAGTGGGGCAAGCTCGATCCGGATAAATTCCGGCAAGAGCCGCGCCCTATTATTGACTAGGCGTAAAGACTACCCCCGTTTAACAGGCTTCATTGTTTTAACGTGAAAAAGGAACACGTCGAGAAGGTGAATAAGATGTCATTAAAGCTCTCCAGAACTGTTGTATGCGCATGGCTTGTAGCAGCAAGCATGGTCCCCTCCGTAGCGGCTTTTTCGCAAGCGGCCCCCGAACCAGCGGCTGTCAATGCCGATGCTCCACCCGTCACAGACACGACCACGTCGCCTCATAGGGTGATTGAGAAAGGTGGCCTGAAAGAAACCGATGATGTTTCCGAGTTCGAAGGCCTGAAGGAGCGTATCGGCCGTTGCACAGGCACGAAAGAAAGAAGTGATCGCCTGACATGTTACGACACGATCGCCCAACGGCTGGGCTTTACCAATCCGCAAAGCACGGAGAAGGTAAAAGGCCCTGAGTTGATCGAGGAAGTCAAATTCTGGAAGATCACAGAAAAGCGTGCCGTGACGGGCGAGCTTATGACTTACGCCCGGCTTGACTCGAACAACACCGTCCTGAGCAAGGCCGGCGCGGAATCGAATGTCACACTGACACTGCGATGCCAGCCGGGGAAGACCGATGTCATGATTGACTGGAAGAACGTCATCAGCGACAGAGTTCAGGAACCGAAATCAAAACTGGAAAACCCCAGACTACTCCTGTCGTATCAGGTCGATAACGGAGATAAAGTCAGCGAATACTGGGATATTTCACTGGATAAACGCGCTATTTTCGCGCCCTATCCCGTCGAGTTTGTGCGCAAGATTATCGATAGCCGTCTGCTGTCATTCGTTGTCGTACCCCCGGGTGAGGCCGCGATTGCCCTGAGCTTTGACAGTGATGGGGTACGCCGGGTTTCAGAAATTATCGTCGAACGCTGCTATAATCCTAACGCAGCGCCAGATGCAAAGACCGCGCAATAAATTCGGGATTGCCGTAGTTCGCGGCTGACTTCCCGTAGGCAAGCGGTATACCGGAAAAATCCTCAACCACCCCGCCGGCGGCGCGCAATATCGCGTCGGCGGCGGCGGTGTCCCACTCGGATGTCAGCCCGAAGCGGGGATACAGGTCGGCCTTGCCCGCAGCAATCGCGCAAATCTTCAGAGAACTTCCCATCCGGATGCTCTTGGCCACCTTGTGGTTTTGCAGGAATGAATCCAGACGCGCGGCATCGCCGTGATTCTTGCTGGACACGATCGTCAGGCCCGCATGCGGCGGGCGGCGCACATGAATGACTTTCTCATGGTCAGTATCCGCAACCCAGCGGATGGCCGTATCCGGACCGCAGGCGGCGTATAATTCGCCGCGTGCCGGGGCATGGACGACACCCAGTACCGGTTCGCCTTTGTGGATCAGGGCGATATTCACGGTGTAATCGGGGCTGCCGCTTTTAAACTCTTTGGTCCCGTCCAGCGCATCGACCAGCCAGAAATAATCATGACCCTGCAGCGACGGGATATGCCCTGCCGCAGCCGCCTCTTCCCCGATCACCGGAATGTCGGCCGCGATCAACAGCAACTCGGCAAAAATATAGGCTTCTGCCTCGGTATCGGCCTTGGTCAGCGGCGATCCGTCGGCTTTCTGCGACACCTGCGATTCCGGCATGCCGGCTTCATCGAAATACTGCAGCGTAATATCGCCCGCCGCCACGGCAATCCGCCGCACCATGTTGCGGAGGGCCTGCGGATGGGCCAGAAGTTTGAGGGTCGCATCAGAAAGCACGGACATGATCCTTTCGTTGTTGGGTTTCGGGGAGACGAACATGCCGTTCTATATAATCCAGCGCCTGTCCGACGCAATCATCAATATCGGCGCTTTCCGTATCGAGCACAAGATCAGCATTCTCAGGCGGCTCATACGGTGAATCGATCCCCGTGAAATCGGGCAGCAACCCGGCCCGGGCCTTGCGATACAATCCTTTCGGATCGCGGGCTTCGCATGTCGGCAGCCCGGCCTTGATAAAAATTTCATGGAAACGTCCGCCTGATGCCTGCCGCGCCCGCAGCCGGTCATCGCGGAAAGGTGAAATAAATGCGGTGATGACGATCAGGCCGGATGACGCCATCAACGATGCGACTTCACCCACCCGGCGGATATTTTCGCGGCGATCATCTGCGGAGAACCCCAGATCGGAACATAATCCATTCCGGATATTGTCACCATCCAGCACATATGTGTGGTAGCCCCGCGCGAAAAGTTCCCTTTCGATCTGCATCGCCAGCGTCGATTTTCCAGCGCCGGACAATCCCGTCAGCCAGAAAACCCCGCCCTGATGCCCCATCTGCTGCGCCCGCGCCGGCGTATCGACAAGATGGTCAACCGTATACGCATGCGAAATCGCCGGTGCCTCTGACTGCGCAGATGACATCGCGATATCGATCATGCCGCCGCCCACAATATCGAACCCGTCATATAAAACGATATTCTTCATCGGACCGTCATCGCACAGAACGATAGGGTCATGCGCGCGCATCCGTATATAGCCGATATCATGCCGCACAAGGCTGTCGCCTTGCCCCTGCGACAATGTCTGCACATCCAGGACGTGATCGATTTCTTCGACGACCACCTGCGTTTCGGTTGTCCCGCATTTCATTTTGTACGAATGCCCCGCTTTCAGCGGCTTATCACCGAGCCAAAACACGAATGCCGACAGGGCGCGGGTGGATGCCAGCCTATCGGATCTGGCAGCGATCACATTGCCGCGCTCGATAAACACTTTGTCAGTCACGGTCAGGGCCATCGATTCACCCGCGAACGCTTCCGTCTTGTGCGAATCCTCCGGCCAGACATGAAAGCGATCCACCTGAATATCGACCCCCGAGGGCAGAACACGGGCAAGATCGCCCTGCGACAATTGGCCGGACAGCACGCGGCCGACAATCATACGATCCGCTCCCATGCGATAGACATCCTGTACCAGAAAGCGCGAGGGAGCCTTGATATCGCGGTGATTTAAAGGAAGGCCATCCAGCGCCTCCAGCAATGTCGGCCCCTGATACCATGCCATGCTGTTCATGCGTGCCGCGATCATATCGCCCTGCGCGGCAGACACAGGGATGATCGCCGCCATCTGCATGTCCAGCCCGCCCAGATAATCAGCGATGCGGGATGCCAATTCGCCGAAACGGTCCGGGTCGTAGCCCATCGCATCCATTTTGTTGACGGCAACGATGACATGACGGATACCGATCATATGCAGCAGATACGCATGACGGCGCGTTTGTTCCTGCAACCCTTCTGTCGCATCGACGACAAGGATAGCCGCATCGGCATGCGAAGCGCCGGAAATCATATTGCTGAGAAATTCGCGATGTCCCGGGGCGTCAATCACCACATAAGAGCGATTTTCAGATCTAAAATGAACGCGCGTTGTATCAATCGTTACGTTCTGGTCCCGTTCCGCCTGAAAAGCGTCAAGAGCGAAAGACCATTCTATATCTTTCAATCCGCGCGCGCGGCTGATCGATTCCAGCTCTTCGGTTTTTCCGTCTGTCAGACTGCCCGTGTCATGAAGCAGGCGTCCGACAAGCGTGGATTTACCATGATCGACATGGCCGACGATAACGATATTCAGCGATTCCTGTACTGATTGCGACATTACATGTAGCCCCCGGTACGGAGTTTCTCGAAACTGTCTTCCGCTTCATGGTCCATCGCCCGCCCGGCCCGTTCCGGCGTTTTGCTGTTTTCAAGTTCGGCGATGATTTCGTCAATCGTTTGCGCCCGGCTGTCGATCGGGAATGTAATATTTTTCTCTCCCAGACTGCGGTAGCGCTTCCCGTCGCGGGCAAAATAGAGCGGCACGCACGGAATATTTTCGCGCTTTGTGTAACGCCATATATCGAGTTCCGTCCAGTGCAGAAGCGGATGAATGCGGATATGCCCTCCTTCGGGGACATCCGTTTTGTAAAGGTCCCAAAATTCCGCTGGCTGGTTGCGAAAATCCCAGACGCCGTCCGCATTGCGCGGCGAAAACACCCGTTCCTTGGCGCGCAAATTCTGTTCATCGCGGCGAATACCGACAAAAACCCCTTTATAGCCATCGCGGCTGATCAGGTTTTTCAAACCGGCAGTCTTGCGGGCCGCTGCTCGTGTCGCGGGCGGCAGTGCGGGGTCCATCTCGCTTTCAGGGGGGCATATTTCATTCAGGACGGGAAGGCCCCATTCATGGGTCAGGCGGTCGCGGAATTCGTATACGTCCGGCAATTCCATGCCCGTATCGAGCAGCACGAGGGGAAAGGGCACGCGCCCCAGAAAGGCCTTGCGCACCAGCCATAGAAGGGCCGTTGAGTCCTTGCCGATCGACCACAGCATCGCCAGAGGATGGATGGCATTATACGCCTCGCGCAGGATATAGATCGACTGATCTTCGAGAGCGTCGAGATGCGCATCCAGTGACGTCATGCCGATGACACCGTCCTGATTTTATCACGCGGCGCGGGCTGCACGTCCGGCCGTCCAATCGACATATAGAGGAATCCCGTCCCCTCAAGCTCTTCAGGCTTGTAGATGTTGCGCATATCCAGAAGACGCTTGGCCCGCATACTGTCGCCGATCCGCGTGAGATCCAGCGCACGGAATTCATTCCATTCCGTCACAATCGCAACCGCATCGCAATCTCTGGCGACTTCGTATGCATCCTGGCACCAGACCACATCCTTCAGGTGCTTTTGTGCCTGTTCCATCGCAACCGGGTCAAAAGCCGCCACGATGGCGCCCGCTTCCTGCAAGACCGGGATGATCGTCAGGGCCGGCGCTTCGCGCACGTCATCGGTATTCGGCTTGAAGGCCACGCCCAGAATGCCGATGCGTTTGCCCTGCACGTCGCCGCCACAAGCCGCAATGATCCGTTCGGCCATGTCGCGCTGGCGTTCCGCATTCACCTGAACGACCATTTCAACAATTCGTTGCGGGGCGCCCAGAACTTCGCCGGTCTGCACCAGCGCCAGCGTATCCTTGGGGAAGCACGAACCGCCATAACCGGGGCCCGCATGCAGAAATTTCTTGCCGATCCGGCCATCCATACCGATGGCGCGCGCGACGTCTTGCACATCCGCACCCGCCTTTTCGCAAAGATTGGCAATTTCATTGATGAATGTGATTTTAGTTGCGAGGAAAGCGTTCGCCGCATACTTGATGATTTCCGATGCTTCACGGGTTGTGAATATGATCGGCGTTTCATTCAGGAACAGCGGGCGATAAATCTCGGCCATCACCTTTTTCGCGCGCTCCGACGACAAACCGACAACGACCCGGTCAGGGCGCATGAAGTCGTTGATGGCGGCACCCTCGCGCAGGAATTCAGGATTCGAGACGACATCAAAGTCGGCATCCGGGCGCACGTCGCGGATAATTTTTTCAATTTCCCGTCCGGTACCCACAGGCACTGTCGATTTGGTCACGACAACAGTATAGCCCTCCATCGCTTCGGCAATTTCACGGGCCGCCTGATAAGCTTGTGACAGGTCAGCGTGACCATCGGAACTGCGCGGGGGCGTCCCCACAGCGATGAAGACGGCATCGGCCCCGCGCACAGCGGTTTTCAGATCGGTGGTGAAACTGATGCGCTTGCCTTCGATCTGACGCTGAAGCAGTTCCTCGAGGCCCGGTTCATAAATCGGCACTTCGCCCCGTTTCAGGCGATCGACCTTGCCGGCGTCCAGGTCAACGCATGTCACGTCAAAACCGAATTCGGCAAAACAAGTTCCCGAGACCAACCCGACATAACCGGTGCCCACCATCGTAATACGCATCACTTGAAGATCCTTTCATCGCAGAAATCACGGGGAAATTAGCGCATTTGCGGGCAAGAAGGAAGCATTCCTCTTTACTGCGTAATAAAGAAACGGTACGTATTATATTTATAATATGGCGGTAATATCCATGGGGAAACTTGTTTTACGGAATATCAAAGTGATGGACAATCAGGCCCAAGTCTGGTTGATTCAAACACGTTATTCCCGACTCATTTCGTATTGTCATTTTGGAGAAGACAGACCATGGCAAAAAAACAGGAAGCAACGGCTGCTGGCGGCCCGGAGTCCGCAGCGCCCAAAGGCTCCCCGATGCCCCTTTTCTACAGCAACCCCGTACCGCTCGACGGTAAAAAGCACCTCGATCTGGGGCTGAAGAAAAATTTTGGTCTGGCCTTCACGGCCAAGGTCAATGCCGTACCGATCAACATGATCGAGATGCCACAGATCAGCCACTACTACCCCATCGCCTTCAGCCCCGATGCCAATGCGACCCCGGTGGCCCTGATGGGTGTACGCGACAACGAGAATTTGTTCGTCGATGCACGCGGCGAATGGCTGGAAGATGCGTATATCCCGGCTTACATCCGCCGTTATCCGTTCATCTTCTCGGAAATCGCCAACACGGACCAGCTGACGCTGTGCGTGGACATGAACGACAACATCATCGACAACAAGAGCGAACAAAAATTCTTTGATGCCGAGGGCAAACCGAGCCTGCTGGCCCAGAACGCCCTTGAATTCTGCAAATCCTATCACGCGGCTGCCCAGCAAACGCTGGCCTTCAGCAAGGCGCTGTACGAAAGCGGCCTGCTGGTCGAGCGTCAGGCTGAAATCAATGTTGGCGGCGGCAAGCGCATCAATTTCTCCGGCTTCCGGATCATTGATGAGCAAAAACTGGCGACCCTGCCGGAAGCGGCATTCCTTGAATGGCGCAAGAATGGCTGGCTGCCGTTCCTGTATGCGCACCTTTTCTCCGGCGCCCAGTGGGGCCGTCTGACAAGGATGCTGGCACGCCGTATCGAACTGGAAGAAAAAGCGGGCACGAAACAATAGACACGCGCCCGAAGCAGACGAACAGAGAAGGAGAAAATCCATGGCAAAAGTAGGACCACAACGCGCGGCAGAACTGACCGGACGTTCCAAATCGACCGTACAACGGGCGATGAAGGCCGGGAAACTGTCTTATGAGATCGATAATGCCGGTCGTCGTGTGATCGATGTTTCCGAACTGGAACGCGTTTTCGGCTTTGCCCCGCAGGGCGGAACCGAAACTCCGGCTGTGGCTGCCGTTGCGGCGGCAACCGTTGAAGCCGAACTGGAAAAGGCCGCCGTCATGATCGAGACGGAACGCATGAAGATGCGCATCCGCATGCTGGAAGATCAACTGGACGTCGCGAAGGAACAGATCGAAGACCTGAAATCGCAGCGCGACCAATGGCAGAAGCAGGCGCAGCAGGTTCTGCTGACCAGCCAGTACAGCCAGAAGCAGGCCGAAGAGCTGAAGGAAGAGCTGAAAGAGCGTGACCGCCGCGCCCAGATGCGCCGCCAGATGGAGATGCAGCGCCGCGAGACGGTAAAACAATCCAGCGTTCCCGTGCCGGAAGAAAAAACCAGCCCGCTGGCCAAAGGCCGTGGCGTGCTGGGCCGCAAGATCGGTCCCTTCGAGCGCAAGCGTCAGGAGGCGGCGAAAGCCACTGTTGCAACGCCGGTGGTTGAAGATACCCCGCAAGCGACAGCCTCAGCTGCCAAAAACTTTGATATCCAGAATCTGTGGCAACGTATCCGCGGTGAAAGCGTCGCCAATAACGCGGAAAAAACAGCGGAAAAAGCCACGGCCTGATTCCCGCCATCATAAGACCTTCAAAAGACCGGCTTTGGCCGGTCTTTTATTATGGGGGGACACCCCGGAATCTGCTATGATATTGGAAGCTATAGCTGCAGGAATGGAAAGACGTGCGATGAAGTATTCATTATTGTCCCTGATCCTTGTCACAGGACTTGGTCTGGCCCAGTTCTCCCATGCGCAGGATAACACTGCCCCGCCCCTGCTCGCCCCCGCCCCGGCAGCCGCAGCGCAAGATAGCGCCCATGATGCCAACACACTTCCCGATCTGTCCCCGACGCCCAATCAGCGCCGCGAAGGCATGGAGATGCCGGAGATGCCGGATTCAAGCTCTGTCATAAAGCCGGCAGACCCGGCATGGCATCAACCCGAAGAGAAACCCACGCGCCAGCATTCCGCCGAGAAAATATTCAACCAGTTGCCGCCCGAGGTCCAGAAACAAATCCTGGATGAAAGCCACAAGGTCAATCAGGAATGCAAGGGGTATGAACTCTATGCCCAGCTTCACGATTGCGACTGCATGGGAACACGTTATTTTGAGGAACGTGTGTTCAATCCCGAGATCTATCCGGAAACGCTGAAACACAAGCTGGCATCGGAATGCACCAACGACGCCGGTGTCGCCGGGTACGCCAACGACCAATGTATGGATACCATGGTCATCACCATTCGCCCTGACAAGCTGGAAGAATATTGCAAGTGCTATGCCCTGCAGATGGCTGAGCGTTACAAGAACAACCCCAGCGCCGATTACGGTTATCTGCGGGCTCTGGGTTCCGGCAGCCACACCTATTGCATGAAAAGCTTGAAGACGCCGATCATAAAGCGAAATTAGACTATATCAGGCCCGCCGCCGGAAATGATGTTACGGACGACGCCCCGTTCATGACCGTTTCGAGGCATCCCTTATACTGCGGCAGGATATGCTGGATATAATAGGCCGCCAGTTTTTGCCGGGTTTCGCAGAACGCCGGATCGCCGCCCTGTTGTTGCCACTGCGCCGCTTGCTGTGCACTTTTGAGCATCATGAACCCGCCGGCAATCAGCCCGAACGCCCGCAGATAAAGCGTGTTGACCGCCGCCACCTGTTCCAGCCCCTTCGGCTGCGCCGCAGTCTCGATCATCCATTTTGTCGCCAGACGCAATGAATCCAGCGCGCTGCCCAGCGATTCTCCCATACCTGCGCATTCCGCCGTTGTCTGTACTGCCAGAATCGCTATCACCTCACGATCCCATACCGCATAGGCGGAACCGTTATTCGACAGGATTTTGCGCATCGACAAATCCAGCGCCTGAATGCCGTTGGTGCCTTCATAGATCGGCATGATACGCGCATCGCGGTAGTACTGCGCAGCGCCGGTTTCTTCGATGAACCCCATGCCCCCGTGAACCTGCACACCCGAAGATGCCACATCGACCGCCATGTCAGTACACCAGGCCTTGACCACCGGGGTCAGCAGATCCACTTTTGCCTGCGCATCCGGATGACCCTCGTGCGCGCTGTCCATCGCCAGCGCTGCGTCATAGGCCAGCATACGGCCTGCCTCGACCTGCGCCTTCATCGATAACAGCATGCGTTTGACATCGGGGTGTTCAATGATCGCCACGCGTTCACCTGATTTGTCGGATATGCGCGTGCCCTGAACACGGGCGCGGGCATAATCCAGCGCGTGCTGATAGGCCCGCTCGGCCAACGCCACGCCCTGCAAGCCCACGGACAGACGTGCATTGTTCATCATCGTGAACATGCATTTCAGGCCTTCGTTCTCCTTGCCCAGCAGCCACGCCGTCGCACCGCCGTTTTCACCATACTGCATGGTGCATGTCGGCGATCCATGAATGCCCATCTTATGCTCAAGGCCGATACATTTCAGATCATTGGCCGGACCCGGACGACCATCGGCATCGGGGATGAATTTGGGCACAACAAACAGCGATATACCCTTTACGCCTTCCGGTGCGTCAGGGGTGCGTGCCAGCACCATATGAACGACATTGTCGGTGAAATCATGATCGCCGTAGGTAATGAAAATCTTCTGGCCGGTGAGTTTGTATGAACCGTCAGCCTGTTTTACGGCCTTGCTCTTCAATGCCGCGAGGTCTGTTCCGGCCTGCGGCTCGGTCAGGTTCATCGTGCCGGTCCATTCACCGGAAATCAGTTTGGCCAGATAGGTGTTTTTCTGTTCCTGCGTGCCGTGAATGTCGATGGCTTCGACAGCAGCCTGATTGAGCATCGGGCACAGGCCGAACGACATATTTGCCGATTGCCACATTTCCTGAACTGCGAACGCCAGCGCCCATGGCAGGCCCTGGCCGCCGAAATCGGGATTGAACGGCACCCCGTTCCAGCCACCTTCACAATATTGCTTGTAGGCGTCCTTGAACCCGGCAGGGGTTTTGACCTTGCCATTCTCCAGCTTCGCGCCCGACTGATCCCCGACAATATTCAGCGGCGACAAGACATCGCGTGCCAGCTTTCCCGCTTCTTCAAGGATGGTTTCCACCATCGCGTCATCCAGATCCCTGGCCTTCTCAAGACTATGCAGCCCGATCACATTTTTCAGGATGAATTTCATGTCGGCGACGGGGGCTTTATAAACGCTCATGAGGAACCTCGGAGAATGGACAGGCAGGATTCGTGATTGACCAGAACGCATATTGTAGCGGGAAAAGCGCGGTTGACCATAGACGGGAATCCCGCAATGACCTGCAATATGAAAACAATATAGCTGAACTGGCACGCCGCTTGCTCTTACAGTCTGCAGAGAACAAGGATTTCCCAGAGGTTATCATTATGAACCCGAGCGCAAATATATTAAAAAACAACAACTTAGCGGCCCTCTCCCGGCATGCTTCGGCAGAAGTCGTCGGCGCGATCAAAAATGCCAGCGCCCGTACCGGGGTTGATTTTGCCTACCTGATGGAAAAGGCCGCCGCCGAAAGCAGCTTCCGCCCGGAAGTGCAGTCCAAATCCAGCTCGGCAACGGGCCTGTACCAGTTCATTGAAAAAACATGGCTGAGCATGGTGCGCGAACACGGCGACAAATACGGTCTGGAAGATTACGCCGATAAGATTTCCGCCAAAGGCACCGTCAGCGATGCAAAAACCAAGAAGGAAATTCTGGAACTGCGCAAGGACCCCGAACTCTCCGCCCTGATGGCTGCCGAGTATGCCGCTGACAACAAGCGTTACCTCGAAGATCATGTCGGTGGCGATATCGGTGCCGTTGAAATGTATCTGGCGCACTTCCTCGGAGCGTCTGGCGCCAATGGGTTCCTGGAAGCCATGAAGAACAATCCACTGGATACCGCTGCCGATATCTTCCCGCATGCCGCCCGCGCCAACCGCAATGTTTTCTATGACGCGAAAACAGGCGAGCCCCGCACACTGGCGGGTGTTTATGACTTCTTTGAAAAGAAATTCGAGAACAGCAAAGATGTCGATACATCAGTCATGATCGCGCGGAACGAAGATCGTCCGTCACAGAAAGCAGCGATTCCGTCTGACACAGCTGATCATGACACATGGATTCATAATCTGTTCAGCAATACCCAGGTACAGCAAATGCGCCTGCTGGCGGGCAGTGACGACAATGACGACCGCATGGCCGGCTCCATCGCCATGATCGGAAAACGCGCAGGCAACCGTCAGGCGATGATGGTCAGCCCTGTCGAAGTCATGATGATGGCGAAACTGGAAGCCCCGGTTTCGATCAAGCCGCGCTATAACGAATAATCACGGCTGCGGCAGCGTTTCATCCTGCTGGATCGCGCATGTCTGCGGATCGGCCAGATCCACCGTGATATCGCCCAGGAAGGCATTACGGCTATCCAGATAGTGGTAAACAATAGCCACCTTATACTCACGGAAGATCTGCGTTGCCGGATCATGGCACCAGTAGCTGACACTGTTTTCCAACACCACTTTCCTGACGGCTTCGAAATCTACAGCAGCCGCATCCACTGAAATCGTGTAGTCATAAATCATCGTTCTGCCATCATCGCCCACACGCGCCTGATCGAGTGTCGTAACGTCATCGATCTGTTGCGGCCCTGCTGCGTTCACTTCAGCAACGGTCAGCTCAATCCATCCTGCAGCCGTGGTCGGCGACTCAGTATCCTCATAATAGGAATCGCCATCAACTGCCGCTTGTTTCTCGGCATTCTTGATCAGTTCCTGCCCTTTTATCACACCGCCCATCGTCAAGCCGATAAAAATCAGATAGATCACAACTACCGACATCACACTGAGGCGCGGGACAAAGATCGCAAACAGATAAGCGAATGGATTGCGTTTTGGCATATGGTCGTCACGGAACCCCGGCGTGATGCGCGCAAAGCGTTTGACCAGCCACGGATAAGACGCCACAAGTTCATGAAACGACATCCAGAATCCCGATGTCTCACGGGTCTGTTGAATGTATTGATTTTTATTGATCGTTTTGTAGCGCTTCGCCCCCACAGCCAGCAAGGCAACACCTTGTTGCGCGGCTTCCGGCGTGCAGCAGGCAGCGCCATACTGATCGCACGTATATTCGCGCGCGCGTGAATAGGCCGCACCCAGTAGCGGCAACACCAGAGCCAGAGACAGGAACGGTTCAACCAGCAAATGCTTGCGGTCGATATGCCCCATTTCATGGCCGATATAGAAATTGATCGCGTCGGGATGATCTTCCAGCGCATCCAGAACATCCGACAGAAGGATAATGTAATCCTTGCGCAGGAACCGCGTTGCGAAAGCGTTGAAAACACCATTACCGTGCAGGATATAAACGCCGGGCAATGTCTTGAGCCCCACTTTCGTCGCGCAATCGCGCACACGCTTTTGAAGATCGGGAAACTGGGTATCCGATACCAGCGCACCCGTGCCCTTCAGATAGCTGATGAAACCGGATTGCGCGAACAAGTACCCCAGAAACGCAAACGGGAATATCAGCAGGATTGCGCCTTTCGTCAGGACGATCAATGTCACCCATAAGAGCGCGGAGATCACACACGCAATCGCCAGCAATGTCTTCTCTTTTTGATAAATCGGCTTGTTCATGATGATGGCTTTTTCCATTCCGGGATGTTGACGCGCGTTGTCTCGCAAACAACAGTATACCAGCCGCCGTGCCGAAAACATGACATATAACCCGGCCCCCATTCAAGACCAAACATGGGATTACTTATCGTATATTTCATGATTATTGGTCGATTATTATAAGAATAAATACATTTATACTTGATTACTTTAAATATAGATACTTACTTATAAATATAGATTTTTTATTTATACATGAACTGTAATTTTATATTCAAAATAATACTTGATTTATTCATCATAAATAGGTATATTATAATCATAAGACTGGGAAAAGGAGGTAAAACATGACTTCTCTTCTTGGCCATGAGTTCCGGAAACAGGCCTTGTTCCGTGTCGGTCGCATCCTTGGTGGTGACTGCATCAGAACAGCCCCGTATCCGAAGAGAGCCAGAGCGATTGCGGCCCTTCACCGCTACAGAACGCTTGCTCTGAATTAAACTCGCTAAACGGGGTCGTCAGCCCGACCCATAAGCCCAAACAGACGCCATCCCTGATCAAGATGGCGTCTTTGCTGTTTTTCTTGCCGTCCCTCACCGTCACAGGTTAAGCATGGAAGCATGACAGATCGCGCCGTCACCCCTTTCGCCACCGCCGCCAATCCCGCCATCCGGGAAGCG
>JAMHVA010000328.1:0-2945 GCA_035904625.1 Alphaproteobacteria bacterium
GCGCTGGTATTCTTCTTTTCCCCGCAGATCGGCAATCACAACGGCGGGGTCTTTTGTCATTTGTTTGAAGTCATCGAGCGACAAGGTGTGTTTGTCGATATCGACGTTGTTCGAGAATTCGTAATAGTCTTCATATGTGGTTGGAATTTCGGCGGGCTGCGCGAAGGCAGCAAACGGGCTTGCGCATAAGAGCAACGCCAAGACAATATATCCCTGTGCTTTCATGGGTATGTTCCTGCCTTATATTTGTCCCAGAGTTTTGATTTTTGCCTTCGGGTGAATTTCGTTCTGGGACATGATGATGGTTTGCGGGCGGAAGCGTTCCACGACCGAACGCACATAAGGGCGAATGCCGGGTGATGTCAGCATCACGGGGATTTCGCCCATCTGGCCGAATTTCTCGTAACCTTCGCGTACGGCATTGATGAAGCCCTGAAGCTGGCTGGGGGCCATCGCCAGTTGTTTTTCTTCGCCGTCGCCAACCAGCGCATCGGCAAACGCCTGTTCCCAGTCAGGCGAGAGCGTTGCCAGCGGCACAAAACCGGCGGGGCCTGTATTTGAATCGCAGAGCTGGCGTGCGAGACGAGAGCGCACATGTTCTGTGATGAAGAGCGGATTTTTGGTGTAGGCGGCGGCTTCCGAAATGCCTTCGAGGATGGAGGGCATGTCGCGGATGGAAACGCGTTCCGATACCAAATTCTGGAGAATACGCTGCAGTCCGGTCACGGTCAGCTTGGACGGGATGACATCGGCCACCAGTTTCTGGTAATCGACAGGCAGTTCGTCGAGCAGGCGCTGGGTTTCCGTGTAGGACAGCAGATCGGACATATTGTCCTTGATGATCTCTGTGATGTGCGTGGTGATGACCGTCTGCGCATCGACGACGGTATAGCCCCGGAAATGAGCCTCTTCCCGATATTGTTCGTCGATCCACATCGCGGGCAGCCCGAATGTCGGTTCGATCGTGTTTTCGCCGGGCAGGGTGATGTTGTCGCCGCTCGGGTCCATGCACATCATCATGCCGGGGCGCACATCGCCGCGTCCGGCTTCGATTTCCTTGATGCGGACGATATAGGTATTGGCGGGCAGTTGCAGGTTGTCCTGAATACGCACGGCGGGCAGGATATAGCCCATATCCTCGGCCAGTTGGCGGCGCAGACCCTTGATCTGGTCGGTGAGCTTGTTCGATCCTTCGCCCTGCACCAGCGGCAGCAGGCCATAACCCAGTTCGAGGCGGATCGTATCCATCGCCAGCGCTTTGGATATCGGTTCTTCGGCGACGGCGGCCTTGGTTTGTTTCTTCTCGACTTCGATCAGCTTGATCGCTGTTTCTTTTTGACGTCTGCTGATGAGCCAGCCGGTCCCCGCGGTCAGCGTGCCCAATGCGAAGAACGGCAGGGCTGGAATGGCGGGCAGCAGGCCGAGTGCGAACATCGCGGCGGAACTCATATACAGCGCTTTTGGGTGGCGGCTGAATTGCTCGAAGACGATTGTCTCCGCTGATCCATCGACACCAGCTTTTGATACAAGTAGACCCGCGCCAACCGAGATGATCAATGCCGGGATCTGGGTGACCAAGCCGTCACCGATGGTCAGCAACGTGTAATTTTGCGCTGACTCTGCCAGAGTCATTTCATGGAACACCGTGCCGATCACGATACCGGCGACGACGTTGATGAATGTGATCAGCAGACCGGCGATAGCGTCGCCGCGCACGAATTTCGCCGCGCCGTCCATGGCTCCGAAGAAGCTGCTTTCCTGTTCCAGTTTGGAACGGCGGTCCTTGGCCTGATTTTCATCGATCAGTCCGGCTGACAGGTCGGCGTCAATCGCCATTTGCTTGCCGGGCATGGCGTCCAGGGTGAAACGGGCGGCCACTTCGGCGATACGGCCTGAACCCTTGGTAATCACGACGAAGTTCACGATCACCAGAATGGCGAAGACAATACCGCCGATCACATAATTGCCACGGATCATGAAATTGCCGAACGCTTCAATGACGTGACCCGCAGCATCCGTTCCTGTGTGTCCGTTTTCAAGGATCAGGCGTGTCGATGCAATGTTCAGGCCCAGACGCAGTGCGGTCGATACCAGCAGGATCGTCGGGAAGGTTGAGAATTCCAGCGGTCCCTTGATGAACAGCACCGTCATCAGGATCAGGATCGAGAATGTAATTGAAACCGACAGGCCCGCATCCACCAGCCATGTCGGCATCGGGATCAGCATGAACATCAAGATGATGATGATGCCGAACGCAAAGGCGATATCGCCCCTGAAAACATTGCGCATCACGCCCTTGGCCTGCGCCATGGATGTCGATGGAAGTTTTGGTGCGGATGTATCTGACATAGTTAAAGAATTCGGATTCTTGGGACGGGCGGCTGTTTGACGAAATCGGGATAGGCAGAGTCCTCTTTATTTTAAGGTTTTACCGCACCACATGCAAACAGGGTTTTCGGCCCTGTGCTGCCATAAAGCTTGCCATTTTGGGCAATTACTCTAGGATCGCCCCCATGATCCCGGTCCGTTCTGAGAGGTATGCGCGTGTCGCGCTGATCGCGCTTGTATTATGTACAGCGGTCATTGCGGCGGGTTGCCGGGATTATTCGTTCCTCAGCGCGCCCGGCGGGGCCGATGCACCGCCCGCCACGGCCAGCGATTTTGCCGATCAGCTTTCCAGCGAATACAGGCTTCTGGGTGATTTTGCTGCCCAGACCGGCGATGAGGGCGGGTTATCCCCTCTGTTCTATGACAAATCATCGCGTGCCGCACGGGCCACGACGGTTACGCCTGAATCCGTCGAGCAATACAAACTTCCGTCATTTGCCGTAACAGACCTGATGGGCGCACGCAGACAACTGGTCGCGGCCCTGAATAGTGCAAATGTACCTGAAAACGCCAAAATGCTGGCGATGGCGCAGGTGAAGTTCGATTGCTGGCTGGTC
>JAMHVA010000329.1:0-2019 GCA_035904625.1 Alphaproteobacteria bacterium
GTATGTTCACGGTTAAGTCGCTGACTCTGTTCATTTTTTGACTTATCCCCATTGCTTTCCGGAATCCGATGTGATTCACTGGGAGGTATGAAACGCTTGCTCCAGCAACGATATGTCGTAAAGCATAATGTAGTCGCCATTATTGGCTTCTGCCTGTGTTTTTATTTCACATATCATATAGTTTCGGGGGAGCGCAGTTATCTTCGGTTGGTTTCTCTGGAGCGTTCTGCTGATAATTTGTCGGCGCAGTACGATGATCTCCATCAGGACCGCCAAGCTCTTGAAAATAAGGTGGCCATGTTGCGTCCGGGGTCTATCGATCCGGATTTGCTGGAAGAGCGTGCGCGCGTTGTGTTGGGGTATCAGCATCCTGACGAACTGGTTGTTTTCCGCGTTCAATAACTTATTTTGCAATGCACAAATTCGACGCCCGGAATCTGGTATCGCCGGATGAAATAGTGTATGAAATTTCCCGTATTTCTTGGATTTTCTTGAACTCCTTAAGGAGGAGCATGTCTGTGTCATCCGTATCTGAAGCGGGCGGTAAAAAGCCCCGTTTGAAAGCCGTTTCCAACACCAATCCGAAGCCCGGCGTCGAAGAGATGAAGAAGCTATACAAAGAGATGCTTCTGATCCGCCGTTTTGAGGAAAAGGCTGGCCAGCTTTACGGCATGGGCCTGATTGGCGGGTTCTGCCACCTGTATATCGGACAGGAAGCTGTTGTTACGGGCATCCAGTCCGTGCAAGAGCCACAGGATACAGTGATCACCGCGTACCGCGACCACGGCCACATGCTGGCCTGTGGCATGGATGCGAAGGGCGTGATGGCCGAACTGACAGGCCGCAAGGGTGGTTACTCTGCCGGTAAGGGCGGTTCCATGCACATGTTCAGCAAGGAAGCGAATTTCTTCGGCGGTCACGGTATCGTCGGCGCTAGCGGCTGTCTTGGCACGGGTCTTGGCTTTGCGCACAAATACAATGGTGATGGTGGTGTGGCGGTTGCCTATATGGGTGATGGTTCTGCCAACCAAGGTCAGCTGTATGAATCATACAATATGGCGTCCCTGTGGAAGTTGCCGGTTCTCTACGTGATTGAGAACAATGGTTACGCGATGGGTACCAGCAATGCACGTCACGCGGCGGGCTCTCTCTATCGTCGTGGAGAAGGCTTCGGCATTCCGGGCGAACAGGTTGATGGTATGGACGTGTTTACAGTTCAGGCGGCAGCGCGTCAGGCATTCGATTATATTCGTTCCGGCAACGGCCCGTACATCCTCGAAGTGATGACATACCGCTACCGCGGTCACTCGATGTCTGATCCGGGCAAATATCGCTCGAAGGAAGAGGTTGAGAAATACCGTACAGAACGCGATCCGATTGAAGCGATCAAGAAATTACTGGAAGCAGATGGCGTGACTGAGGAGGATCTGAAGCCGATTGATAAAGAGGTTAAAGAGATCGTCAACGAATCCGCTCAGTTTGCTCAGGAATCTCCTGAACCTGCTCCGGAAGAGCTGTGGACGGACATCCTGATCGAGGTCAAAGAATAATGACCATTCAACGCATTAATACCAATCAACGCCTGTCTCAGGTGGTTGTGCATGGCGGGTTGGTTTATATCTCCGGTCAGGTTGCGATTCAAAATCGTGGCAAGAGCATCACTGATCAAACGAACGAGATCCTCGGCGCGGTTGAAAAATATCTGGCTGATACCGGCAGTGATAAAAATCACATGCTGTCAGCCACCGTCTGGCTTTCCGATATGGCAAGCTATGACGAGTTCAACAAGGTATGGGACGCATGGGTGCCGCAAGGCCAAGCGCCATCCCGTGCCTGTGTTGAAGCCAAACTCGTATTCCCCGATTTCAATGTTGAAGTGGCGGTCATTGCCGCCGTCAAGGAGTAGACATGCCTACAGATATCCTTATGCCCGCATTATCCCCGACGATGACAGAGGGCAAGCTGGCTCGCTGGACGAAAAAGGAAGGCGATACAGTGAAACCCGGTGATGTGATCGCC
>JAMHVA010000330.1:0-18049 GCA_035904625.1 Alphaproteobacteria bacterium
GGCCAATAATGACATCGTCAGAATGCAAATCGCCATTCTCTTTTAAGCCGCTATCTTTTATGGCGTTGTACAGGCGACTGTAAAATTTATAATTATCATAATGATCTTCAGGGCGAAGCAGGGGTATATGGATGGCCATTTCACTGACGGCGCTTCGAGCTTGCAGCGATAGAGTCCTGTAAAATTCTTCTGGCGTTACATCTACGATATCTTGCCATTTATAACTGGCCATGACTTCTTTCAAAAGTTCATAAGACCGTATGGCTGTAGAGGGTCTGTTTTTGAACTCATTCCAGGCAGCTTTCGCCCTTCTGTAGGTTCTTATTTGATAGGCGGGGTGTGTAAACGACTGAATGATAGCCAACTCTGTTTTATCTAGGTGAAAGTTATCACGCAGATGAACGTCGCCTTGTGCCGGATTTTCCGTTCTTTTCTCACCCTGAGTTCTGGCAGGGGGCTGCCAGTCTGCATTCACTTGATTAGAGTTTGGCGGTTGCACGGATCCCTTACGGATTGTGCCTAGATAATCTTCCCAAGCATTCCATGCCATCCATCCGCTGCCACAGGCGGCTATGAATGATGCAATCAGGCAGTTGCGAGTGGCTGGACGCATATCAGGGCTTGGCCGTTGGGAGCGATGTCGCTGGTGCTGCCGTTCCGGTCTTTTTATCGGTTTTTGCTTTTGTTGCAGGCTCGTTACGGTGCGGGATCACGGTGTCAGCCAGAAAGAATGCCGATCCCAAGCTGAGAAGGATGATACCCAGAACGGCACCTGTTCCTGACGTTTTGGTTCCGGTTACTTGCGGATCGTCGCTGAAGTCGAAATGCGGGGAATCATGGTTAGGCATAATCTCTCCGTGCGGCTGTTTGTTTTACAGATTCATAGCAAATATGTTATGAACTCAGCAATAAAAACGCATATGCAGCGATTGCTGTATAATGCATTGAAAAACAACAATAAATTTGCATCTGCGTATTGTAACACAGCGCAATAAAGCGTGATTTGTTTAGGAAAATGGGGCTCCCTATATTAAGAACAGAGCAATTTAGAATCATCTAATACTAGGGTCGATTGAAACGATGCAACATACGCTGAAGGCACCGGTCACATTTGAAGGCGTCGGACTGCATAGCGGTCACAAGATCACCATGACGGTGAATCCTGCGCCTGCCGATCATGGCATCGTTTTCGTCAGAACCGATATCACATCGGGCGACAACGTCATTCCGGCCCTGTGGGACCGTGTGATCGATACGCGCCTGTGCACGATGATCGGCAACGCCAACAAGGCTACTGTGGGCACGATCGAACATGTGATGGCAGCCTTGCGCGGCTGCGGCATCGATAACGTCCGCATCGATATCAATGGTCCGGAAGTGCCGGTCATGGATGGCAGTTCGGCGCCGTTCGTGTGCCGCTTTGATGAAGTGGGTGCTGCGGCTCAGGTCTCGCCCCGTCGCGGCATCAAGGTCCTGAAGGAAGTTGTTGTTGAAGAAGATGGCAAGCGCGTGCGCCTGTCACCTGCACCCGTCAGCAGCTTTAGCGGCCAGATCGAATTCCCGAATGCCGTCATCGGCAAACAGTTCTTCACGACAACGCTGGTCAACGGCAATTTCCGTCATGATCTGGCAGAAGCCCGCACGTTTGGCTTCCTCAAGGAAGTCGAGGCGATGCGCAAGGCTGGTCTCGGTCTGGGCGGTTCGCTTGAAAACGCCATCGTTATTGATGAAGGCCGCGTGATGAACAAGGAAGGTTTGCGTTTCCACAATGAATTCATCCGTCACAAGCTGCTGGACGCCGTGGGCGACCTGTACCTTGCGGGTGGCCAGATCATCGGCGCTTACGAAGGGTTCCGTTCCGGTCATGCGATGAATAACGCGATCCTGCACAAGCTGTTCACGACAGAAGGCGCGTGGACGCCCGTTGACCTGTATATGGAAGCCCCCGAAACAGCGCTGGCCCGGATCCCGGGGAATGACAGCCTGCCGGGCATTTCGCTGGTTTAATCCCGTAAAACACGGATTTTCTTGACTTTTCAGCCTCATCCCGGCTTTTATGCCGGCGATCATGAGTGTTGCTGAAAAACAAATCTCTGCCGATATTTTCGACCGCCTGCGTGCCGGGTTTGCCCGTGTGGCGGCGCTGGCGACGCATGTGCGTATCAATGAAGACCGTCTGCATGCCTATGCGCGCGATCTGTTGGCCTCACCGCCGCCGCCGGTCTTCGATACAGAACATCACTATGTCGGATCTCCCGAAGATACGGCTGCCTATGTACTGACACTGGATGCGATCAATTATGGGTCCGGTTATAAGGCAGCACTGGCAGCGGAGGGCTGGGATGTGATCGAAGGCTCGATCTATTACAGCGTATCCGTGCGTCTGAAACAGGCATTTGACGTACAGCTCCTGACTGCATGCGATCTTTCCGCCATGACGCCTGAACGTGTGCGTGACATTCTGCAACTGCCAGATGGTCCGCAATCCATGCGGGTTTCTTCGCTGTTTGCAACAGGTCTCAGCGATCTTGGCCGCATGATCGAACGCGACCATGCAGGGCTGTTCATGAATTTTGTTCAGGCGGCGCAAGGTAAGGCTGCCTATATCGTCGAACAACTGGCACAACTGCCGCAATTTGCCGATGTGCATTCGTATAAGGGGGCTGATGTGGCCTTTTACAAGCGGGCGCAGATCGCCGCCGCTGATTTGCATCTGGCGTTTACGCATCTGGGCCTGTCCCTGTTCGACGATATGGGCCGCCTGACCATGTTTGCCGACAACGGCGTGCCGCAGGTGCTAGAGGCCGATCACGTCCTTATCTATGACCCGGCTTTGAAAGCGCGGATCGTGCGCGGGGAAGAAATCGCCAGCGGCAGCGCGGAAGAGGTCGAAATTCGTGGTTGTGGTGCGCACGCGGTTGAAAAGCTGGCGATGTTGCTGAACAAAACCGCCGTCCAGACGGATCATATCCTCTGGCATCGCCATGCCGAAGACCCCCGTTACCGGGCCCACCCCAGTCACCGTACGCTGTCCGTCTATTATTAAGTG
Source organism: Alphaproteobacteria bacterium (assembly GCA_035904625.1). Lineage (GTDB taxonomy): Bacteria > Pseudomonadota > Alphaproteobacteria > Micavibrionales > Micavibrionaceae > Micavibrio_C. The sequence goes on from JAMHVA010000330.1 coordinate 3,050, forward strand.
GTTTTCGGCCCTTTTGGGGTCAATTTCCGGGGGATTCCCGGGGCAGACGGACGCGTGTTCCCCTTTTCAGGGCGGGCGGGACAAGCTATTCTGGCACTCATGAAAAACATGTCCCGTGCCCTGAATAATGTCCTTCTTTTGACCGCCACCGGGAGCCTGATGCTTGTCGCCGGTTGTAGCGGGTCGTCTGCCGAGAAGAAGAAGCTCGAAGCCGACCGTCCGGTTGAGTCCCTCTACAATCAGGCCGCCGATACGCTGGACCGTGGCGAGTTTAATGAGGCCGCGCGTTTGTTCGAGGAAGTCGAGCGTCAGCACCCTTATTCACAATGGGCGACGCAGGCCGAATTGATGGCGGCATATTCTTATTACAAGAAGGGCCGTTATGATGAATCCATTCTGGCGCTGGACCGTTTCCTTGAACTACACCCGGGCAGCCCGAGTAGCGATTACGCGCTGTACCTGAAGGCATTGTGTTTCTATGAACAGATCACAGACGTTGCCCGTGATCAGGAAATGACCGCTCTTGCGCTTGAATCCCTGAATACGCTGATCAACCGTTATCCGGACAGCAATTATGCACGCGATGCGATATTCAAGCGCGACCTGACCCTCGACCACCTTGCGGGCAAGGAAATGGAAATTGGCCGTTACTATCTGAAACGCGGCGAAACCAATGCGGCGATGAACCGCTTCCTTGCTGTTATCAAGAATTACCAGACCACGACGCATGTGCCGGAAGCCCTGCACCGTCTGGTCGAGATCTATATGACGCTGGGATTGCAGGGTGAGGCCAGCCGTGTGGCTGCCGTTCTCGGGCATAACTACCCGGGCAGCCCGTGGTATGAAGACAGCTTCAAATTGCTGACGCCGGAACTGCGCAAGCGGCTGATGGAAGATCGTTCGTGGGTCGACAAGACAGTCGATTCCCTGTTCAAACCCGAATAACGGCAGGCAGGGCCTTCGCGTTTATATGCTTCGTTCGCTGCATATCAAAAACGTTGTCCTGATCGACCAGTTGCTGGTTGAGTTCTCGGAAGGCTTTTGTGCATTGACCGGGGAGACGGGCGCTGGAAAATCCATCCTTCTCGACTCATTAGGATTGGCGCTGGGGGGGCGTTCCGAAAGCGGCCTTGTGCGCAAAGGTGCCGAGCAGGCGCAAGTTAGCGCTGAATTTTCCTGTGATAACCAGCATCCTGTCCATGCGCTTTTGCAGGCGCAGGATATTGAAAGTGATTCAACACTGGTTTTGCGCCGGATTGTCGGCAGTGATGGCCGCAGCCGTGCTTTTATCAATGATCAGCCGGTCAGTGTCGGCCTGTTGAAGCAAACGGGCGACCTGCTGGTTGAAATCCACGGTCAGTTTGAAACGCAGGGGCTTCTCGATCCGCGTACGCACCGCATTATGCTGGATGAATATGCCGGGGTTGACGCATCAAAGCTGCCGCACCTCTGGCAGGATGTTCGTGATGCCGAAGATGCCTTGCAGGATGCGCGCACAGCGATGGAAAAAGCACGCGCCGATGAAGAATATCTGCGCCATGCGGTCAAGGAATTGCAGGATCTCGCTCCCGAGGCGGGCGAAGAAGAGCAACTGCTGATCCGCCGTGAAAGCCTGAAGCATAAGGAACAAGTTTTACAGGCATTGCAGGATGCGTGGGAAGCCATTGGCGGCGAAGCCGGTGCCGAAATGGCGGTGGGCCGTGCCTCGCGCACGCTGGGCCGTGTCGTTGACAAGGTTGAAACCGACTTGAGTGAATCGATGGCGGCGATGGATCGTGCTGCTGATGATTTGCAGGTTGCTGTCTCCGGAATCCAGCGGGCGATTGCCATCGCCGAAGAGGGGGGCTTGTCGATGGACGAAATTGAAGATCGCCTTTATGCGCTGCGCGGGATGGCGCGCAAGCATCACTGCAAGCCTGATGATCTGGCCAATCTTGCCGATACGATGATCCAGCAGTTGATGCTGATCGACCGGCAAGATGATGCGCTGACGGCGATGGGGCATAAGGTTCATGCGGCCCGCAAGGCCTACGAAGTGCAGGCCCGTGCGGTCAGCAAAACGCGTAAAGATACTGCCGTGAAACTCGATAAGCTGGTGGCGCAGGAATTGCCGCCGCTGAAGCTCGACAAGGCGCGTTTCTTTACCCAGGTCGAGGTTGTGGATGAAAAGGACTGGGGCCCGCATGGCATTGACCGTGTGCAGTTTCTGGTCGCGACCAATCCGGGGTCTGAGCCGGGGGCGCTCAACAAGATCGCATCCGGTGGTGAAATGTCTCGTTTCATGCTGGCACTGAAAGTGATTATGGCCGAGGTCGGTGCAGCGCAGAGTCTTGTCTTCGATGAAGTTGATAGCGGTATCGGCGGCGGTACGGCGGCAGCGGTGGGTGAACGTCTGGCCCGTCTGGCCGAGAAACGTCAGATACTGGTCGTCACTCATTCACCGCAAGTGGCGGCTCGCGCCGGTCATCACCTGATCGTAATGAAACAGGGTGCCAAGGACGTGAAAACCACGGTTATCCCGCTCAAGGCCATGAATGACCGCCGCGAAGAAATTGCGCGGATGATATCGGGTGCTGAAATTACCGCTGAAGCGCGCGCGGCGGCTGAAAAGCTGCTGGAAACGGGTTCGTAATGCCGTCTCTCTTTGATCATGCCGATGCCAAGAAGCGACACGCCGATCTGGTCGCGCAAATTCGTCATCACGACAAGCTTTATTATCAGAAGGATAATCCTGAAGTTTCAGATGCTGATTACGATGCCCTGCGTCGTGAGTTGGAAGCGCTTGAGGCGGATCACCCGGAATTGATAACGGCGGATAGCCCGACCCAGATTGTGGGTGCAAAAGCTGAGAGTGGTTTCCGCAAGGTGAAGCATGCCGTGCCGATGCTGTCCCTCTCGAATGCTTTCGAGGATCAGGATGTTCATGATTTTCTCGATCGCATCCGAAAATTTCTCAATCTGCCGTCTTCAGAAACGCTGGAGTTTGTTGCGGAACCCAAGATTGACGGGCTTTCATGTTCTCTGCGGTACGAAAGAGGCACGCTCGCGCTGGCGGCGACGCGCGGCGATGGGGCCGAAGGCGAAGACATTACCCGCAATGTGCGCACGATTGCGGATGTACCGCAGACTCTCAAAGGGAACCCGCCGGATATACTGGAAGTTCGCGGCGAAGTTTATATGCGCCGGGATGAGTTCGGGAAGCTTAACAAGCGGCAGGAGGCTGCCGGGAAACCTGTCTTTGCCAATCCCCGTAACGCGGCGGCGGGCAGTGTACGTCAACTGGATTCGGCAATCACGGCGGAGCGGCCTTTGCATTTCTTCGGTTATGCACTGGGTGAAACCAGTGGCGATATTGCTGACAGCCAATGGGGTATTCGCAAAGCGCTGAAATCTTATGGTTTCACCGAAGCAGAGCCTGCACGTCTGTGCCGAAATGTTGATGATATTCTTGCGTATTACCGTGATGTCGAGATGCAGCGCCCGGACTTGCCTTACGAGATTGATGGCGTTGTCTATAAGCTGAATAACCTTGATTGGCAGGACCGTCTGGGGTTTGTTTCACGCGCGCCGCGCTGGGCCACGGCCCATAAGTTCCCGGCGGAGAAGGCCGTGACGATCCTGAAGGCTATCGACATTCAGGTGGGGCGCACGGGTGTGTTGACCCCTGTGGCGCGGCTGGAGCCAATTTCAGTAGGCGGCGTGGTAGTATCGAACGCAACCTTGCATAATGCCGATGAAATTGAACGTAAGGATGTGCGCGTGGGTGATCATGTCGTGATCCAGCGCGCGGGTGATGTGATTCCGCAGGTGGTCGAGGTCGTTCTTGAGAAACGACAGGGCAATCCGCCGAAGTTCCAGTTTCCTTCGGAATGCCCGATCTGTCATTCCAAGGCGATCCGTGAAGAGGGCGAGGTCGCGGTGCGTTGCACCGGCGGGCTGATTTGTGATGCGCAAGCCGTCGAGCGCCTGAAACATTTCGTCAGCCGTCTGGCGTTCGATATTGAGGGGCTGGGCGACAAGATCATTCAGGAATTCTGGGACGAGAAAATCGTTCGCACGCCGGGAGATATCTTCCGGCTTGAATCGATCAATACGGGCCTTTCTGTTCCCTTGCAGGAACGAGAAGGCTGGGGCGAAAAATCAGTCGAAAACCTGCTGCGTTCTATCGCGCAACGCCGCACCATCGGGTTTGAGCGCTTCATCTATGCGCTCGGTATCCGTCAGGTCGGCGAAGTGACGGCCAAGAAACTGGCGGCGCATTTCTCGTCATTGGCGGATTTGCGCCATGCGATGAAACAGGCGCTGGAGCCTGACAGCGATTCTCTGCGCGACCTTTTGAATATTCAGGATGTCGGCCCCAGCGTCGCTGCCGATGTCATCGCCTTTTTCAATGAGCCTCATAATCAAACAGTTCTCGATGATCTGGCCGATGTGCTGACGATTACCCCTTATGATGTGCCGCAGGCCGGGGATTCACCCGTGGCGGGCAAGATCGTTGTCTTCACCGGCACGCTGACCAGTTTCAGCCGTGATGAAGCCAAAGCCCGTGCCGAGCAACTGGGGGCCAAGGTCGGCAGTTCGGTCTCGAAGAAAACGGATTATCTGATTGCCGGTGAAGATGCCGGATCGAAACTGGCCAAGGCCCGCGAACTGGGCGTCACGGTTTTATCCGAACAGGAATGGCTGGATCTGACCGGCTGAGGCTATTTTTTCAGCAGGGCGACCTGTGCCTTGATTTCACGCAGGCGGTCCATGGCGTCCTCGATCTCCTGCGGATAGTCGCGGCGTTCCACGAATTCACCGCCGCCGGTGTTCCGGGTCATCGCCAGCTCCAGCGCGCGGACCAGCGCTTCGGAAATGCTGACGTCTTCCTGTTCGATCGCGAGTTCCAGCGCGTAAAGAATACGGTCGCTCAGGCGCACGCGTTTGGAATCGAATTCTTCTCCGGCGGCTTTTTTCATCGCTTTTACCCTTATGGTTCGTCAGGATGCTTATATTGCCCTGACTTCAGAACGGTTTCAACTGGCCTCTTACGGCGGCCCGGGTCAGCAGGTCTTCAAACGCTTGCAGGAACTGGTTCCGGATGGCGTCCGATTCCATCAGGATTTCGTGGCGTGCGCCGGGAAACTCGACAGCGTTGGCATGCGGCAGCAAGCGGCTCGCCCTGCTGATGGCACGGTTATCGACGATTGTATCTTTTTCAGCCATTCCCAAGAGGATCGGTGTCAGGATACCTTTCAGGATTTTGGGCTGAGCAAGGAAGGCGCATGAACTTTCTGCCTCCTTCAGCCAGCGGAAGGTCGGGCTGCCGACCTGCAGGGCCGGATCAAACTCGCACCAGGCATTGTGAACCTGATCGCGCACCGGATCGGATGAAAATTCATTGTGCCCCGGGTTCTTCCTCATATCCTTGTCCCAGTCCTTACCACCGAAGACATAGGAACCATCAAGACATTCGCCCAGTGCGGTGGTCAGCATCCGGCGCATCAATCCCGGGATCATGCGTATCGCGTGAATGCCCAGCATCGGCGCCGAGAAGGCGGCGCAGGCAAACACGTCCGGATGGCGGTACAGGTAACGCAGGCCGATTGTGGCCCCCATCGAATGCCCCAGCATGACCAGTGGAATCCGGCCGACATCGGGGTGAACGGCGGAATGTTTCACATACTCCATGATGAAGTAATGGAAATCTGATACATCGTCATCGAACCCGGTGCTGTAACGCATGTGCGGATTTTTGAGGTGACGGTCCGATCGTCCTTGTCCCTGCCAGTCGAGCACCCACATGCTGAGGTTGCGATCCAGAAGGTCATGCGCAAGCTCGAAATATTTTTCGCCAAATTCGCTCAAACCCGGTGCGACAATCACGACGGCTTCGGGGATGCGGTCCTTCGGTGCCACCGTACCGAAACGCAGCCTGCGCCCCTGCGGATTGGTAAAGCTATGCCACCGCCAGCCTTCGGGCGGTAAGAAACGGGACTCGAGATCAGGGAGCATCGGGGCGGGGTTGGTCATTCGGTTATGATAATATGACCTTTCGGCTGAAACCAGCTTTTAAAAGGCCTGATGACAGCCTGTCTTACAGGTGGAATATAATTATATTTCAAAAGGGTATGGAGGTAGTGCACGCAGGTCTCTTTTTTCTTCAATCGTCCCTTTTGCCGTGTTATTTTTCGTAATCTTAACAGGGTTCGAATATATGTTCATTCTCGGGCATCGCGGTGAGGGCGTGACATTTCGCAACACACCGGAACAGGAGCGGCAACGACTGCATAACGGGCAGGCGCCCGAGAATACATTGCTGGCGTTTCATCGTGCTTTGTATCACGGCGCTGATGGATTCGAATTTGATATATGGCGGACAGGCGATGACGACCTGGCTGTGGTTTACAAGAATGATCTCTCGCTGGTCGTTAAAGGACAGCACCCTCATCGCGGCACGGTGCAGGACAGCACGATGGATGAGTTGCGCGCGCTGGATGTGGGCGATGGCTGCCGCATTCCGTCGCTGCGTCAGGTTTTTGCCTTCAGCGCCTTGCGTCCCGTCAAACCGCTGATCAATATCGAAGCCAAAGGTCCCGGCACGGCAGAGCTTGCCATTCAGCAGATACGGACCTTCCGTGACGAAACCGGATATCCGGCAGATCGTATCATTCTTTCGTCATTCAGCCACAGCCAGATCGCGATGGCGCGTGCCTGTGATGAAAAGGCCCGCATGGGGATTGAGTTCTACCCCACGTTTTTCGGTTTGACGCAAGCGACACGCATCTATGCCGGTCACCCGAATACCGACCGTTTCAAGGCGTTTCGTCCCTCTTATATCCGGTCTGTCATGGATACGATCCGCCCGACCAGCATTCACGTCGAGCAGGGCAATTTTGAAAAGGCGCTGGACTGCGCCGAAGATCTTCATCTCGATCTGATCGTCTGGACATGGAAAGAGCATGAGCCGCGTAAATATGATCATGTATCGCGCATCATCGCCGATCATGCTGACAACCCGCGGATTGTCGTGATTACCGATTATCCTGGACAGCGCGTGAAAGAACGCCAGCGGGCGCTGGGGCTATAGCGTACTATAGCTTGTGCGCGATGCGAATCGTCTCGCCGATCACCACATCGCGGTATTTATCAACTTCCCACGGCAGCGAATGTTTGGCTTTGTCAAAGTAATGAAAGGTCGTGTCTTTCATACGGGCGGCGGCAGGGGGGATCGTTTCGCTATCGACATGGACATCCTGTCCGGCGGCAAAGACGGCTTTCAGGCCCTTGATCTTCTCCAGTGCGCCGCTGCGGCGGGTTTCGGCTATGCCCTGACACAGGGCCTGCACCATGCCATAGGTCACGCCGCCAATCTGCAATTGCCTGTCCCATGATTGCCAGTATTCATGCAGTCTCATCCGCTCGGGGTCGCTGCTGAAGTCTTCGGCCTTGTGCGGGCTGCGCGGGTCGTTGCGCAGCCATGGCCCGTTGCCCGGGGCATATTCTTCTTTCAGGCGGCGGGGTAAGGGGATGTGGGAAAAAATCGTTTCGTAACCGCGTAATAGTCCCTTCAGCCCCAGCGGCGGAGCGCTCAGAGACAGGCCCTGCCACAGGCCGGGATTTTTCTGATGCGCCAGCAGGGCGATCAGCGCGCCGCCCGAATGCCCGAACAGCAGGACCGGGGCGTCTTTCGGGATGACCGTCTTTGTGAAATGGACAAGATCGTCGATGTCGCGGTCTAGACCGGCCGAATGCAGTTTGAAATGGTCGTGCAGGTAGCGTTCAGACCGCGCCTGACCGTATCGGTCGGGGTCATAAAATCCGCACCCGGCGGCGACAAATTCGCGGCCCATTTCGTACATGCCTTCGTCGAAATTGCCATTGCCCTGCACGAACAGGATATAGGCGCGCGGCGTATGTTCGGGCAGCAGGCATCCGTAATGCTGCGGCTTGCCGCGGGCATTCAGGACAATGCCGTTTCTCCATTTTTCAGGACGGCGGAAACGCTCTGCGAGTTCATATGTCATCACCGGCAGAATATTCAATTTTTAAGGTGGCGGCAATCAAAACGCCTTATTTCTTTTGGAAACAAGGCGTTATTGATGGATTTATGATGCCGGGAGGGGTGTTTAGTGTTCCAGCGACTTGACGATGTCTTCGGTCATTTTCTTGGCGTCACCCAGCAGCATCATGGTGTTGTCGGCAAAGAACAGCGGGTTGTCGATCCCGGCATAACCGGAACCCATCGAGCGCTTGACGAACAAAACCGTCTTGGCTTTTTCGACATCCAGAATGGGCATGCCGTAAATCGGCGATGACGGATCGTTCTTGGCCGATGGGTTGGTGATATCGTTCGCGCCGATCACATAGACGACATCGGTCATCGCGAAATCGCGATTGATGTCTTCGAGTTCCAGAACGTCGTCGTAGGGCACATTCGCTTCGGCCAGAAGCACGTTCATATGGCCGGGCATGCGGCCCGCGACCGGGTGAATGGCATAGCGCACTTTCACGCCTTCTTTCTTCAGAACATCTGCGGCTTCACGCAATGCGTGTTGCGCCTGTGCAACGGCCATACCATAACCGGGAACGATCACAACGCTGGCGGCATTCTTCAGGATGTAAGCAGCATCTTCGGCGGAGCCGATTTTAGCTGTGCGGTCGCCCATGCTGGCGGCGGCGGCACCAGCCGCCTGTTCGCCGCCGAAACCACCCAGAATGACGTTCATGAAGGAACGGTTCATACCCTTGCACATGATGTATGACAGGATGGCACCCGATGCGCCGACCAGCGCGCCGGTCACGATCAGCAGGTTGTTATGCAGCGTAAAGCCGATACCCGCCGCCGCCCAGCCGGAGTAGGAGTTCAGCATCGAGACGATCACCGGCATATCCGCGCCGCCGATCGGCAGGATCAGCAGAACGCCGAGCGCCAGCGACAGCAGGATCACCAGCAGGAACAGCATCGGGTTCTGTGTCGCGCACAGCATCACGATCAGGAATACCAGCAGGCCGCCCAGCGTCGCGTTCAGCAAGTGCTGGCCTTTGAATGTCAGCGGCTTGCCGGTGATAACACCCTGCAGCTTGCCCCAGGCAATGACGGAGCCGGTGAAGGTGACTGCGCCAATTGCAACGCCCAGCGACATTTCGATCAGGCTGGCGATCTTGATGTTGCCCGCAACACCGATGTGGTACGCCTCGGGGTTGGTGAAGGCGGCAGCGGCGACGAACACGGCGGCCAGACCGACGAGGGAGTGGAACGCGGCAACCAGTTGCGGCAGCGCCGTCATCTGGATTTTCAGCGCGATGACTGTGCCGATGGTGCCGCCGATAATGACACCGGCAATGATCCAGCCATAGGATGTGACGTTGGGCAGTAGCAGGGTCGTCAGGATGGCGAGGCCCATGCCGAACATGCCATACATCAGGCCACCGCGCGCGGATTCAGGATGCGAGAGACCGCGCAGCGCCATGATGAAGCAGACAGAAGCAACGAGATAGGCGAGGGGAGCGAGAGTTTCCATGATATGTGTCCTTTACGCCTTCTTCTTGAACATCGCGAGCATGCGGCGGGTCACGATGAAGCCACCGAAGATGTTGATGCTGGCCAGCACGACGGCGAGGAAGCCGAGGAATTTCGAAAATGTCAGGCCAGCAGGGCCAGCGGCGATTAATGCGCCGACGATAATCACCGATGAAATCGCGTTGGTGATCGCCATCAGCGGGGAATGCAGGGCGGGCGTCACGCGCCAGACGACATAGTACCCGACGAAGCAGGCCAGCACGAAAACGGTGAGTCCGGTGACGATAAAATCATCGCCGCCTGCATGGCTGATCGATTGCGATGCCTGCATCGCGATTTCTGCGGCCTTGTCGGATAGCGCCCGTGCCTGATTGGCAAGGTCGGCGGCATTCTCGGGGAGATTATTCGTGTCTGACATTTGTATATGTCCTTTTCTTGAGAAAAATTATGCAGCTGCTTTTGCGCCGCCGAATTGCGGGTGGATTAATGCGCCATCACGGGTCAGGGCGATGCCCTTGATGATGTCATCATCCCAATTGACGTTCAGCGTTTTGGTTTCCTTGTCCACGATCAGGTTGATCAGGTTCAGCAAGTTGCGGGCATACAGGGCCGATGCATCGGTAGCGATGCGGCTGGGCACATTCAGGTGACCAACGATGCTGACACCGTTCTTCTTCACGACCTTGCCGGCTTCGGCCAGTTCGCAGTTGCCGCCCTGTTCGACGGCGAGATCGATGATCACCGATCCGGGCTTCATCGATTCAACCATCTTCGCAGTCACAAGACGTGGGGCCGGGCGACCGGGGATCAACGCGGTGGTGATGACGATATCCTGCTTGGCGATTGTTTCTTCGATCAGTGCGGCTTGCTTGGCTTTATAAGCGTCTGACATTTCTTTTGCGTAACCGCCGGATGTTTCGGCGGCTTTGGTTTCATCATCCTCGACCATTACAAAGTTGGCGCCCAGTGATTGCACTTGCTCCTTCGCGGCCATGCGCACATCGGTTGCGGATACGATTGCACCCAGACGGCGGGCGGTGGCAATCGCCTGAAGACCGGCAACACCGGCGCCCATGATAAAGACCTTGGCGGGCGGCACGGTGCCAGCGGCGGTCATCATCATCGGGAAGCCACGGGTGAAATATTCGGCGGCATCCAGCACGGCTTTATATCCGGCAAGGTTTGATTGTGATGACAGAACGTCCATTGCCTGCGCGCGGGTGATGCGGGGCACCAGTTCCATGGCGAAACCGTTGATGCCTTTGCCAGCGATATCTTTGATCAGGGCTTCATTCTTATAGGGGGAGAGGATTCCGGCGAGGATTGCGCCCTTTTTCATAGCGCTGAGCGTGGCGGCATCCGGTGCCTGTACGCTCAGGACGATATCGGCATCGCGCACAGTATCCGCGGCGCTGGATACCAGCGTGGCCCCGGCGTCTTTATACATATTATCGGTATAGGAGGCTTCCGTTCCGGCGCCTTCCTGGATTTTTACGGTGCAGCCGAGCGCCACATATTTCTTGATGGTCTCGGGGATTGCCGCGACGCGGCGCTCATGGGGGGCTGTTTCTTTGACGATAGCGATGGTCAGGGTCACGGCTGGCTTCCTGAAATTTACAGAATTTGAAATTCTGTTGTGAACGACAGCATAGACGATGCCTCAAGTTGGTGTCTTTGTGAAGAGCCGTCCTTCGATCTTATGACATATAGCCTCAGGCTACGCTGCCGTCTTGCGTAAAAAGCTGTTTTTGTTTAGATTCAATGTATTAAATTCTGTTCTTCGATTCCTTCCTGATATTTCACATGTGCAAGAAAAATTCTCCGTTTTTGATTCATGCCAGCGTATTTGTGCTGGCGTTTGGTTGTATGTCGTTTGGCGTACCCGGATTGTCATCGGCTGAGCCGATGGTGCAGGCCGTGACGGAAGCGTTGAATAATCACCCGGCTGTGGAAGCGGCGATCGCCAATCGCGATGCCCTGAAGCAGGAACGTCAGGAATATTTTTCGGATTATTTCCCGGAAGTAAATGTCAGTCTCGGTTCCGGCCGCATGTACGGCGACAACAGCACCAGCCGCGGTTTGAGCGTGACGCGCGGCGCGGGCTATTCCTGGGTGCATGAAGGTTCCATTTCGCTGCGCCAGATGATTTTTGACGGCTTTGAAACCATGAACCGTGTCGATGCGGCGACCCTGCGTAAGGAATCGGCCAATTTTGAAATCGTCGATACGCGTGAAAATCTCGCGTTACGGACGGTCGTTGCCTATATGGATGTCCTGCGCAATCAGGAAACGCTGAACAAGATCGGCGCGCAAAAGCGCAAAATTGATGACTATATCGCCCGCATTGAAACCATGGTAAAAAATGGCGTGGTTGATGAAGCCATGGCGGCACAGGCCCGCGATGTACGGGCGCAACTGCAAAGCACCGAGGCCAGCGTTGAAGGCACATTGGCGGTGGCGATTGCCGGATATCGCGAACTGACCGGACATGAGCCGCAAGGTGAACTGACAAAGCCTGACGATCTGGGTGACAAGGTTAATCCGGACGTGGAGGCCGCCGTTAAGGCGACGCTGCAGAAACACCCGGCACTGCAGGCATCGTCCCTTTCCGAGGCCGCGTACGATCATGATGTGGCCGCCGAACGCGGCGTTCTGTTCCCGGATGTTTCGGGCGAGCTGTCATCGATGAAACGCGACCAGCGCGATCTGATCGGCGGCGAGTCTGTCGATTCCCGCGCGATGGTGCGTGTCAACTGGACCCTGCAAACCGGTGGCGAGCAGATTGCCCGCATGCGTAAGGCGCAGTTCCGTCAAAGCGAAACACATGCCCAGCGCATGATGCGCGAGCGCGAGATTGAACGGGCTGTCCGTGGTGCTTATGCCGATATGAAGTCATCCGGGAATCAGCTTAATATTTTGAATGATCGTGTGCGTTTGGGGCGTGACCTGCTGCGTACGCAGAATACCCAATTTGAAGGTGCGCGTATCTCGCTGCTGCAACTGATGCAGACGGATAATGCCTTGTTCAATAGTGAAATGTCTCTGCTGAACGGCGAATATCGCCAGCTGGCAGCGCAATATGCGGTTCTGGCCGGCATGGGACGTCTGCAGGAAACCCTCAGCATCGTCCCGGTCACGGCACCCCCCGCTCATGAATGACAAGACGCCCCCGGCAACCAAGACAGGTTCCAGTAAAAAGAGCGCAGCCCCTGTTGATGCGCTGCTGCAATGTCTGGTGTTCCTGACGGCCCATTACGGTCATGCCCGGTCTGCTGAAGCGCTGAAGGCCGGCCTGTCTTACGATGAAAAGGGTATGACACCCGATACATTTCGCGAAGCGGCAGAACGGCTGGGCCTGAGAACCAAGGTTTTGAAGAAGGCCGGTGTTTCCGGCCTCTCGCAATCGGTTCTTCCTGCTGTGGCCATCCTCAAAGGGGGGCAGGCGGTTGTCATTACGGCGCGTCCGGCCACAGGGTCGGTGAAACTGTACGATCCGGTCAAGCAACAGGTCGTCGATATACGCGAAGCCGATCTGGAAAAGCTTTATGCCGGTTATGCGATCCTGATCCACCCGGAAGCTTCGTTCACCGATCCGGGAGCCGCGCATTACGAAGATACCGACCGTTCATGGTTTTGGCCGCTGGTGCGGGATAATTACAGCATTTATGGCCGCGTCATCATGGCATCATTGCTGATCAACCTGTTCGGCCTCGTCAGTCCGCTGTTTATCATGAATGTGTATGACCGGGTTATTCCGAACGGCGTGATGGAAACCGGATGGGTTCTGGCGATTGGGGCGCTTACCGTTTTTGTGTTTGATTTTATCATGCGCACGCTGCGCGGTTACTTTATCGATCTGGCGGGGCGGCGGATTGATGTGGTTGCCACGCGCCGCATTTATGATCAGGTTCTGAATATGAAGCTTTCCGGTAAGCCGGGGTCGAGCGGGGCGTTTGCCAATATGCTGCGCGAATTCGATTCTGTTCGTGACTTCATTACGTCAGCAACGATGACGACGCTGGTCGATCTGCCGTTCTCGATTTTCTTCCTGTTCGTCATTTTTATGCTGGCCGGTCCGGTGGCACTGATGCTGTTTTTCCTGATCATGATTGTGGTCGGTATCGGAATGGCGCTGCAATGGAAACTGAAAGCGCTGGTGGCGCGTTCAACCCACGCGGCAGAAGCCAAACACGGCTTGCTGGTGGAAACCATCGGCGCGCTGGAATCGATCAAGGCGATTGGTGCCGATGGCCGTCTGCGTGCCCGTTACGGCGCGCATGTGGGCGAGGCCGCCGAGCATGCAACAGAATCGCGTTTTGTTTCCGCGATCGGCGTCAATGTCGCGACATTCCTGCAACAGGCTTCGACGGTCATTATTGTGCTGATGGGCATGTATATGGTGCGGGATGGCGATATCACCATGGGTGCGTTGATTGCGTCTGTCATGCTGGGGGGGCGCGCGATTGCCCCCATCGGTCAGGTCGCGAACCTGCTGACGCGTTATCACCAGTCGCAAGGATCGTTGCGGACGCTGAATAACATCATGGCCAAGCCGGTCGAGCGTCCCGCGCATAAACAGTTCCTGCACCGCCCGCATTTTGAAGGAAAGCTGGCATTCGACCGTGTCGCGTTTACCTATCCGGGGACGGACCGTAAGGTTCTCGATAATGTATCGTTTGCGATCAACCCGGGTGAAAAAGTCGGCGTGATCGGCCGCGTGGGATCGGGAAAAAGTACGATTGCACGATTGATGCTCGGCCTTTACGAGCCGCAAGACGGTGCGATTCTGGCCGATGATACCGATTACCGCCAGATCGACCCGGCTGATTTGCGCCGGAATATTGCCTATATCGCGCAGGACGTCGTTCTTTTCCGCGGGACAATCCGCGACAATATCACAATTGCAAGACCGCAGGGGACGGAGGCTGAAATTCTCGAGGCGGCCAAGGCATCCGGCGTGCATGAATTCATTTCGCGGCACCCGATGGGGTATGACGCGCCGGTGGGGGAACGTGGTGACGGATTATCCGGTGGCCAGCGCCAGGCAATTGCGCTGGCGCGCGCGATGCTGATGAAGCCGCAGATATTCGTCTGTGATGAACCGACCAACGCGATGGATTCGTTTGCGGAAGAAGCCTTCACAAATCATATCCGCAACCAGATTGCGAATAAGACATTTGTTTTGATTACACATCGCCAAAATCTCCTGACACTGGTCGACAGGCTGGTGCTGGTCGATCAGGGCAAGATCTTGCTGGATGGGCCGCGCGACCGCGTGCTGCAGGCGCTGGCGCAGGGCCGGGTCGATATTTCACACAAAGGGGCGTCATCATGAGCAACGATACCCCTGAGCTGGAATTCATGGATCAGCTGGAGGCGGCAGCACGGATGAAGCCGCATGCGGCGTCGAATATCATGCTTTACAGCGTGACGGCGCTGATCGTCTTCTTCATTGTCTGGGCCAGTGTCTCGAAAATCGAGGAACTGACGCGCGG
>JAMHVA010000331.1:0-2666 GCA_035904625.1 Alphaproteobacteria bacterium
ACCGATGACCTCGGTCAGGCCACAGGCGGACAGGCGTTCGAAGCATCGCTCGACGATAAAGGTCAACTGGTGATCAAAACCCTGAACGGTGGCGATTTCCGCGTCAACTTTGTATCGGCAGCCGCAACGGATGCCGCCAACCTGACACTGGCCGCCGATCTGGGCATGGGCAGCGTTGCCCGTATGATCCCGGACGGGGCCGCCGGCACCAACAACGTGGAATTCTCATCAGTGGCCGATGTCGCGCTGATTTCATTCCCGCTGTACAACACAAACACCGGTGAATTCGCGCAAGCCAGCAGCACATTCGATCTGATCGAAGACGCTTCCGGCGTGGCGCTGTTCGCCAACGTCGACAACGCTGCCGACGAATTCCGCATCAGCATCGATGGCGGTACAGTGCAATCGATCGAACTGGCAACTGCCGCCGGTGCGCCGCTGTCGATCCAGAGTTTTGTCGACCAGATCAACGCCAACACGTCGTTGAACACGAAGATCAAGGCATCTTACGATGAAACGACGGGCGAACTGCAAATCGAGCCGATTGATGGCACGGTCAAGAGCATCGAAGTCGGCGTTCGCGGCGATGACGCTGTCATGGCTAACCTGGGCTTCGGCCTGACCAACCTGACGGCTGGCGCCGCCGGTGAAGAGATCCGTGAAACGGTTCGCCTCGCCGCCGCCGCTGAACAGCTGGCAGCTTTGGAAGAAGACTTCAACAGTCTCCGCGACCAGATGACAGAACTGGTGTCCAACGGCGATACAGCGTATCGCGGCACCAACCTGCTGATGGGCGACAACCTGCTGACCGTGTTCAACGAGTTCCGCACCAGCAGCCTGACAACCGAAGGCGTGACATTCACGGCCGACGGCCTGGGTCTGGACGAAGCCAACTTCTCGCGCATCAGCTCGACCGAAGAGGGTCTGACCCAGGTTCGCGATGCGCTGGAACTGGTGCGTAACTTCGGCGGCACGCTGGCCAACGATCTGTCGATCATCCAGACACGCGAGGATTACACGAAAAACCTGATCAACACGCTTTCGGAAGGCTCCGACAAGCTGACCGTGGCTGATCAGAACGAGGAAGGCGCGAAGCTTCTGGCACTCCAGACAAGGCAACAGCTGGGCGTGACCTCGCTGTCGCTGGCTTCGCAGTCGCAACAGTCCATCCTGAGACTGTTCGGCTAAACCCAGAGTTAGGTCCGGGGAGGAACTCCAGACGGACAAGGTATAAAACTGTGACCGTGCTGACCAAGAATGGACATCCACGGTGGTAGGAACCCTCGATTTCGGTAGGAACCAGGCGCAGTTTGAACCAACAGAAGCGCCGGAAGTGCGGGAAACCAGCTTCCGGCGCTGTCTTTTTCAGGATACTCTGTAAGGGACAGGAGCCTTAGACGATGAGCAGAAACGAACGCCGCATAGCCGGAAAGACGCTGGAAAAGAAAACCGGAATCAAGACAGCACCCATCGCGGCATCAGCAAAAGCGCAAGATTTCAAAAATCAAGGAATGGCCATGAAGGCCGCAGGTAGAGATGCCGAAGCCATACCCCTTTTAACCGAAGCACTGAAGGCAGACCCCTCGCTGGCAGATGTTCATTTTACGCTGGCTGTCATGGCACGGACAAAACCAGAACTGAAACTCGACATCGATGCCGTCAATAGATCTATCCGTGACAAAGCCACTCTTTGTAAGTCATATCTGGTCATTCTCAATATTCTAAAAGGCAGGAAGCAATACGCAGAAGCGCTTATATGCCAGGAAGAACTCTGTCGTTTAATGCCTGACAATCAGGATGAGAAAGCCAACCTTGCCCTTCTTCATAATCTCGGCGGCACCCGCACCAAGGCTCTGGAAATATTTGCCGAACTGATGCGCGATCATCCGGAGACAAAAAAATATAAAGGCCTCTTTCTAAGCATTATGGGGCCTGTTGTATTACAAGAACATAACGCACTTCTGGTGGATGCGCTGCAATCAGCCTTTGGAAACATATATGAAGCCAACCTGAGCAAGGTTTTTCCGGTGTGGATACGCCTGATTATGAATCATCCATCCTGCCGGGATCTGCAAACTGTTGAAAAACTCATCACGCAAGCCGACTTCGATCAATGGGCAGATAAAAATAAACCCGAAAATTGTGATTTTTTAACCTGCCCCCTGTTTATAGATGGCATCAGGTTGCTCATCATTACCGATACGGTTCTGGAGATCTTCCTGACCCGCATGCGTCGCTGGATGTGCCTGAATGCATCGAAACTTGCGAATGAAAATCGTCTTGAAAGTTTTGTACCCTTCCTGTGCGCACTGGGCGAACAATGTTTCTTCAATGAATATATATTCATTCAGGACAAACAAGAGCAAGACGCGATAGCGGAACTTATAAAAACAGGGCCAGAAAATGATGACCGCATCACACCTGTACAATATTTTGCGCTTATATCGTGCTATAAACCGCTGATTGACGCATTTCCCGACAATGCAGAGCTATTCGCCGCCTTTTCGCAACAATCACCCCCATTTTCGCAGCTTGTAAATATTCAATTCAACGCCCCCAGAAAAGAAGCTGCTATAAGAAACAAGCTTGAATCCTTTGGAACCCTGCAGGACTCCATCTCTCAAAAAGTCCAGCAGCAATATGAAGAGCACCCCTACCCGCGCTGG
>JAMHVA010000332.1:0-8047 GCA_035904625.1 Alphaproteobacteria bacterium
CCAGGCGTCACCGCCGATCCGCGCCTGCCCGCCGATCCAGCATTGTTCGACGATGTGGGCCTGATCGCAGATCATCGCGTGCCCCGATACCAGCGCATTGCCGCTGACCGCCGCCAGACCACTGACGCGGGCATGTCCGAATACACGCGCACAACCGCTTAAGGCGCAGTGCCCCTCGATATAGGCATGCTCGAACGCCCAGGCCTCATCCCGCAGCTGGGCGTTCCCGCCGACCCAGGCGCTGCCCCAGATACGCGAACGCCCGATGGCGCAAGCATCACCCGCCAGCCAGCAATCGCCCTCATGACTGAGATTCGCCATGGTCTGGACATAACCGCCCAGATCCCCCTTGATCGCGTGCATGCCGACATTACGCAGCGCCCGGATCCGGTAAACGGTCACATCGCGCCCCTGAAGGGGATCGCGCACAATGCGGCTGTCGCCGAACACAAGCTCATACTTGTCGGACGGGTTTGCCGGCTGACGGATAAAAGGAAGTGCTTTTGTTTGCTGACTGATCGCCATAGGTTCTCCACAGGGCGCTTTGAATAGAAACGGGCCGCTGAAATACCATATTGCGGATAGGGCTGGCTAGAGAGAAAACGCAAATATTACGCAACCCAGACTATCGAAAAAATCAAGTTTCATATTAAGCAGATGGTAACGGCTTTTCAAAAACTGCGTGGGCGGCATGGATTGCGATAGAAATGTTCTCGCGATCGGGAATTTTATTCCATAAACATGAATTCCTCGTCGCCCAAACAATATGAAAACGGATTATCTTTTTTCTTTGTAAATCGAATTTTTCATGAGAGGTAAGCATCTTCCCGGACATCATGTCTGGCTGGTTCCTCTCAAGGACTCAAAAAACCGATGAAGAAGCTGAAGACAAAAATAAAGCATGCCGTCCGCTGGCGCATTCTGGCCCTGCAGGGCAAGGCCCGTGACGACAACAATCAGTTCGATTCGATTCACCTCCACTTCATGAAAGACAAAAAGAACCCCGTGATCTTTGATGTGGGCGCCCATAAAGGGGAGAGTATCCAAAGGTTCAGGAACCTGTTTCATGATGCCGTCATTCATTCTTTTGAGCCAGATAGCGAAAGCCATGCGGTGATTGAGAACCGCTGGAAGGGTGTTCCGGGCATCGTCCTGAATAATGCAGGAATCAGCAGCCAGACCGGCACATTAACATTCCATCGCAATCTGAAAAGCAGCACATCCGGATTCCATGCGATCAATACTGATTCACTCTGGGCCAGAAACCGCAGCGCGCGGCATAATGTCAGCCCTGAAGAATTCACGAACCTGTCTTACGATGTCCCCGTCATCACCATCGACAGTTACATGCAGGACCGCAATATCGCGCATATCGACCTTCTCAAGATAGATACGCAAGGGCACGAAGATGATGTCTTCAAGGGGGCACGGAATGCCCTCAACCACGGAGCGATCGATATCATCGAAACAGAACTGATCGTGGGGGACGCGTACGTAAAATCACTTCATTTCCACGATATCGAGGCTTTGCTTTTGCCTTACGGATATCGTTTTTACGCCCTGGACAAGGGTGGGGATTTGCTGAGGACCCCCTCGCTGAGCTTTAATGCGATTTATGTTCATGAAAGACTTTTGAGTAGGAATGCATAACAATTATGAAACAATCGATTCCGGTTTCTGACAGCCTCTCTGTCTATTTCTCCGACCCCTGCCCGGTCCTGAGCGATAATAATTCCCGTATGATCGCCGAAGAGATTCGTCATGGATATGACTGGGTCGTCGAGTATGGATTAGGTGCATCAACACTCTATTTCCTCAATGCCGCGTGCAAGCAAAAAATATCGCTGGTTTCGGTCGAAAATAATTTCGACTGGTTCAAAATCTGTATTGCCGAAATCAAGAAACAAACCGGATATCAGGAAGTTTCGTATTCGGAACAACCATGGAGCATCGGGAAGATTCGTGCTTTTGCGGATGGCGAGAGCAATGCAGATGTTCCGCAAAACCTGAAGCGCTTTTCGAACTGGGCTGATCGTTTGACGCTGGGACCCTTCTATCGCTTTTCCCCGCAATCAAAAAGCCGCTTCAGCGGTTTTCTGGGCCCCGTATTCCCGCTGGTGAAACCGATCCTGAAAGCAATTGCCCGTGTTATCTATCTGGCGAACCCGGCGCTACGCCCCTGCGATGGCGAATGGGTCGGCGAGAAGGGCGAAAGCCGTGTGATCCTGCGTAATGCTGCCCCTTCCATCAAGGATCAATATGGCGAAGCCCCCACCATGATGGATTACATTCATGCAGGCACGAAAGACCTGCAGCATGAATTAGAGAGAGAGAGAGAGAGAGAGAGAGAGAGAGAGATTACAGCACTGTTCCTGATCGATGGCGGGCCGCGCCACAAGATCGTTCAGGAAATTCTTGGTCTGGAAGACCAGTATAAAAACTTCAGACCGACGATCATTCTCTGTGATGCCTCGCGCGTTTTCTATCACCCGGTACTGGCACAAAGACCCAGCGGGCAATTTATCGCCGGGACGGGCAAGACATTAAAAGGCCAGCCCGTTGCACAAGATGTATCCGGTGATGCCGCGCAATTCTGGACCGGCGGTGATAAAACAGCTGCCGAACTGGCGCAGCAGGAAGTCTGGCTGTACCGGTCAAGTGACCGCGCCGCGACAAAACAAATGCAGGCTTGAAAGAAATCTGGAGCGGGCGAAGGGAATCGAACCCTCATAGCCAGCTTGGAAGGCTGGAGCTTTACCACTAAGCTACGCCCGCATCACGAAGAGAAATGCGTGCCCCTAGAAAACAGAATTCCGGGACAAAAAGCAACCTGAATTCAGCAAGGAAACCCGTTAATGCGGGATCTTTTTCCAGAGAATGACCTTGCCGCCCACCGGATGGCCGAACGCCGCCGCCGCGCTGCCGCCACGGCAGACGATTTCGGCAAATTCCTGACGCCCCGTCCCTTTGGCCTTCTTCCAGCCTGAACTGCCGCGGGCAAAACAGAAATCGCCATCCGGCACGGCGAAGATTCCGGTGCCCACATGCACGGCGATATTCTCGCTGTCGCCGATACTGACATAGGCCTGCTGCCCCTGCAGTTTTTTGAGATCTTTCGGATCGACCGAGGTTTTCATGTTGCCGTAGCCGTCAGTATAAAGAACGCGGTTCTTCGGAATATCGCCCGGCACCGTTTTCGTTACATCCTTGCCCAGGATCGACATGTCGCCGCGCAGGATCGCCCCTACGGCCTGCGGGAAAATATCACGCGAGCGGAATTGCGACCCGGCCTTATCGACTTTCAGTTCACGAATGGTTTTCGAAAATGGTTTGATAAAGGTCAGCGAATAACCGCTATTCACCGCGACGATATGCACGCCGTTATTGAGCTGAACATAGACCAGCCCCTCGCCTTCGTTATTGATGCGGGCGGATTTTTTATCCTTTCGCGGCGCGGTGTTCACATAGAAAACATGATCTTCACCAAGGGCGCTGTTCAGCGCCAGCTGCGCCAGCTTGAACCCGGTCGCGTAGGTATCGAATGCGGGAACATTGGTGAGGTCCAGTTTATAATCTGTGACTTCGCTATCGCGAAGAATTGCATACAAAGTCTGCTGTACCTCGGCGAAGGCCATATCGCCGACCGGGCCGTAATCGGCAATCACGCAGATATATTTGCGGCCTGAGGATGCGGGCATTCTGGATTTTTTCGTGACCATGGCTGTCTTTCTTTCATTCATCAAGATGAGGCGATATCGACAAAACGGATTCCGCGCGCCAGCATGTGATCGATCAGCGCGGTCGTCACGGGCAGCATGTTATTATGGTCGTGCGCCAGAACGATATGGCGGCTTTCGGGTGTGAACAGCCATTTATCGTCATCGATCTTTTTCTTTAAGGCATCGAGGGACTGATAAGCCCAGTCCTTGCGGTAGGGTTCGAAATCCGGGTTCATCATCCAGTCGGATGTTGAATATGTATAGAGAGAGTCGCGGGCATCGGCCATCTCGGTTTGTGTATACCACGGGAATGTCACGCCCTGATAAGCATCGGCACCAAAACCCTCGCGCTTCAGATAATCCTGTATTTTCGCTTTCTTCTCGACCTGTTCGTCTGACGGCGGATCAAGCTTGATATTCAGCCCCTTGCCGAACAATTCACCCAGATCATCACCATAGATGCCTGCCGCATCATAATCGACAATCCATCCGCCAGCACCGCGGTCGATATGGGGAAAACGCAGCAGCTTATGTGTGCGCGTTTTCCCGGCACGTCGATACAAATCGTCGATGATCGTTTCGGTTTTCTCAATCTCGCCAATCACCTCCGCAAAACTCATTTCCGAGGAACGACGGTGCGTATAGGTATGATTGCCGATGACAAATCCCTTTTCAATCGCACGCACGATGGGGTCGGGGTTCTGTTCCATGCCTTCGCATTGCAGATGCAAGTCCTTATAGGACGAACCGATACAAAACAACACAGCCGGAATATTTTTAGCGACCAGATAATCCGTCAGTTCGTCTGTGTACTTCGTCGGAGAGTCATCAATCGTCATATAGGCCTGTATGGTCATTCTTTACCTCTGTTCATGTCTTGTATCGTGAGGATCGCCATGCGGATCAATATGGATCATGATCTCCGCGTGCGGATACTCCCGGAACAGGTCAAGTTCGATGTTACGGGCGATATCGTGCGCCGCCGTCAATGTCATGGCGCCATCAACCTCGATATCGAATGATATAAATATCCGCATGCCGGATTTCGATGTCCGCAGATCGTGCATGTCCATGACACCTGTATGCGCCCTGACGCGCGTGGTGATCGCCTGCCGGACGGTTTCCGGCAATTCGCGATCCAGCAGCATATCCATGCCCTGCAGGGCGATGCCGCGCGCCGTGTATAAAAGATATCCTGTCACCAATATTCCAAAAACGGCGTCAACCCACAGCGGCCCGCCCGCCATCAGGACCAGCAGGACAACAATGACACCGGCATTAATGATGATATCGGTGGAATAATGGGCAAGATCAGCCTCGACCGCCAGTGACGGCGCTTCTTTCAGCACCTTGCCCTGGATCCGGACCAGCACCACGGACAGAACGATAGACACCAGCATCACCGCGATGGCCCATTCGTGATTTTCGACGGATTGGGGACTGAACAGACGGCGGATGGATTCATAGAGCAAACCCGCCCCGGCACAGCCGATCAGCAGCGCCTGAAACAAGGCTGCCAATCCCTCGATCTTGCCATGCCCCGAACGATGATTGTCGTCCGCGGGCTTGAGGGAGAAGCGGATGGCAAAAAACGTCATGACCGACACCGTGGCATCGGCCAGCGAGTCCATCAGCGAGGCCAGAACACTGGTCGATCCGCTGAACACATACATGATCGTCTTCAGGACGATCAGGACACTGACCGTGATGATCGAGGCGATCCCCGCATGCAGGGCTTTATGGGGCTGATAAATAACAGTGTTCTCGTTTTCCATGGGCGGATCATGCCACGAGAGGCGGCTAAAAACGAGTCATATCGGCGATCCGGTTTTCATAGCGATAATATGCGGATATGGCCCAGCACGATACCGCCGCAGACGTTCAAGCAGATGCGGTGGCAAATCGCTTTCCGCGATGGCGCGAAAACCGATCTGGCCGTAAAATCCTTCCAGCCAGTCATGCGGCAGGCAGTAACAGCATTCCGGGTCCAATCCATTTTTAAGAACCTGCAACATGCGGGAACCCAGACCCTGACGCTGCACGGAGGGCGCCAGCATCATCCCGCGCAGAATCTGCACACCCTCTTCCCGGCACAGGCGTACCACGCCCACGATCTGATCGTTATCACGCGCCACCACCACGACGCTGCCGGGGGTGATCGGGTCGAAATAACCTACCGTTTCATAGAAAGCCTGTGCGGCGGCAAAGTCGCCTTGTTCCCGTATTTGAATGTCGAAATTCGTGCTCATAGCCCCATATTATGCGAATTCTTGCCCCCGGCAACGGAAAAGGGTAGACAATCAGCATGAACGCAAACACGCAGAAAACAATTCTTGTCACCGGGGCCGCCGGATTTGTCGGCCACCATATGGTCGAACATATATTGAAGAATACGGACTTCGATATCGTCGGCATCGACTCGCTGTCCTATTCCGGATCGCTCGACCGTCTGCGCGATATCCAGATCGACCCGTTCCATCACCCGCGCTTTACCCATATCGGTTATGACTTCCGTCAGCCCGCCGGACCCAACCTGATCAAGGAACTGGCCCGCGTGACCCATGTTTTGCATATGGGCGCGGAATCGCATGTTGACCGCTCGATTACCGACCCGATGAGTTTCGTCACGGCCAACGTGGTCGGCACCACCAATATGCTGGAACTGGCACGCGGGCTGCCGAACCTTGAGCTGTTCATCTATTTCTCGACCGATGAAGTCTTCGGCCCGGTGCCGCTCGACCCGTCTTACCCCGGGCACAAGGAAGACGCCGTCCACAACCCGAAAAACCCGTATGCCGCGACCAAGAGCGCGGGCGAGCAGATGGTGACATCATTCGCCAATACATACGGCATGCCCTGCATCATCACCCGGCAGATGAATATTTTCGGTGAGCGCCAGCACCCGGAAAAATTCATTCCGAAGGTGATCCGCAGCGTGATGAACGGCGAAACCGTGCCCATTCATGCCACACCCGACCGCAAGCAGGCCGGCATGCGCCATTATATTCATGCCCGCAACGTGGCCGATGCCCATATGTTCCTGTTAAAGAACACGCCATGGACGAAGGCCGCGCCCGGTCATGTTGATTCATACCATATTGTCGGCGAGCGCGAAGTCGATAACCTCATGCTGGCGCAGATGATCGAAGGTTTCGTGAAAGAACTGGCCCCGGCAGCCAAAGGACTGGCTTACGAGATGGTCGATTTCCATTCCAGCCGTCCGGGGCATGACCTGCGCTACGCGCTGGACGGCGGTAAGATGAAGTCCCTCGGATGGCAGCCGCCGAAGAACTTCGAAGAGTCGCTGAGGAAGACGGTGGAATGGAGCCTGGCGAATAAAGATTGGCTCACCTGCTAGATTTTTAATTATCCTTATTTGGTTTTTCCAAATACTCAGTCAGTAGTTATGAGACCTCATGAAACAATACATAGTTCAAGCCAAAGTTCATACTTTAGCACAATATTATAACCACAATTCTCCGTACGCACCCACATTCGAAGTAAATGGTCTAGAATTCTCTCATTGGGATTTCACTTTCGCTGAAGGTCACGTAACAGAATTTTGGATGTGCAGGACTGAGATTCAATCTTCTGATTTCAGGTCAGCTCTTTATGATTTTGACAAGAAAATCGGCCTTGCAATCAGCAAAATTGCACTACTATCCCAATGCTATATTGAATATTTCAATGAACCCTATTTAATTTATGAGAAGAATAAGGAGGCTGCTCTTTTTAGGTACACTAAAACCTCGAGAGGCGTTCCTCTGGCCTTCGATAAGGACTCTCTGGATGCTTTGCGACTTTTACAGCAAGAGCAGGGTATCAATACTGAGTTTTACTATTATTGGAATGATATGCTCAATGTTACCGGATATTCAGCAAAGCTGTTGTTGCTGTGCTCTGCTCTAGAAGCTCTGGTTAGAAGCCCCGTCAACAAAGGCGGAAAAAAAGAGAAGCGAATATTCCTGCAGAATATTCTTGGAGAGGATCTTTATAGCAAAATTTGGGATCAGAACGATGGTATTCGTCATAGATTAACACATGGCGAATATTTTAAAGAGCAGGCAGATAATGAAAACTACGTACAACAAGCTTACGAGAAAGTGATTGATTACTTTAATAAAGAAATTATCAAATTTCCTGCAATTCGTACAGTTGTGAATGCACAACGAAACCCTAACAACAATAAAAGGGGTGGACATTACTTCATTAGGCGAAACAACGAGAGCCCATCATTTGATTTAAAAACTTTAATTAATGGCTGCGATATAAATATCGATTATTTGATGAAATTTGAGCTTGTGTCCGATAGAGAAATGTAAATGCAG
>JAMHVA010000333.1:0-4699 GCA_035904625.1 Alphaproteobacteria bacterium
GAGGACGTCAGGGGGATATCCTGATTAGTGAGCTGAATGAAGCATGTAGCCGGTACCACAAAAAACACGGTTAGGTTCGGGTAACCACCCGTTAACCAGTTTTGTCTAATATAGTAAAAGAGGTAAAAATGGATATTCCCGCAGGTATAGCCGCCCAAACGGCGCTCACACAGCAGGCCATCGCGCTGTCTGTCATGAAGCAATCCGCTGATATGCAGATGCAACTGGTGGCGATGCTGGACGAGGCCTTGGCCAATGTGCCTGTATCGGCGACACGCGGGACCAGCCTCAACATGCAGGCGTAAGGCCTGAGAGGATTTTATCCCAAAGATCGCAGTCCCCCGTCAGTGGCGGGGGATTTGCTTTTTCAGTGTAAATAATTGAATTTATTTAATTAAATCAGCCAGGCTTGCGTTCTGACGTGCTCCATCGTAAAAACTCCCGGCAAAGAACGCAGGAGATACAGATGAGCGCCCCCGACACAGTCAATATCAACAATATCGTTGTGGTCAGAGCCACCAATGAAGATGCAATCGCGCAGGAACTGAAAGCATTGGGGCATGAAAATATCCACTGCACGAACGGTACATATTCATATAATGCAGACCGTATCGTTCCAACGATGCTGGCAGGATTTCAATACATTCAAGACAAAGTTGCCGCTCATGGTGATGCGTTCCTGATTGCCGTGAATTCAGACGTCAGCATGAACGCCATCATGGATCAGAAGCAGGCGTCTCAGGCTGAACGCGATGCGCAGGAAGATCAGTATCAACGCGCGCTGAAAGTGGCTATGCCCCTGTCGGACCAGTTCCCGGACCGCCCCATCGTTGTTGTTTTCTACGACAAGACAACACCGAACGATCTGTACAATACACTGGCGGCTGAAGCGCTCAATCTTGAAACCCTGCACAAATGGGGCTATGGCACCGATCCGAAGGCGCCGAAAATCGAAGGTGCCGAGAACTTCAATCGCGTTCTGGCTTACCCGTTGCCGAATGATGTGAAGCCCGTATGCTACGGTATTACCGGTCATGCAGATCAGGTAGATATTATTCAGGTGGTCAAGCTTTCCGAAGTGGAAGGGGCGCACGGCAAGGCGTATATATCAGCCCAGGGTAGGGTTCTTTTCCCTGTGGCGGCATTCTTGCAACAACATGCAGAACCCGCTGCAGCAACGACTATGCCGGTGCCGGGTGCGCCGCGCGTTGGCTGACTATCAACAGCAAGATTACAATTTTTTGACGGAAACCTCGCCTAGTTTGGCGAGGTTTTCTTCTATATCCCCAAGATGGGGGAAGGATGGTTGTGCGCCTTTCTTAAGACAGGTCAGGGAACCGGCGACAGCCGCGCGCTTCATCGATTCCTGAATGTCGAGACCGGCATGAAGAGCGGCGGCGAATGTGCCGCAATAGGCATCACCAGCCCCCGTCTTATCGACATAGGTCTCAAGTTTTAATGCCGGTACATGGATTTCATATCCGTCCGGTGTGGCGGCAAACGATCCGAGTTCGCCCATCGTCACGATACAAGTCAGGTCGCCAAGGCGAGAAAGAGCTGTCGCGATCTGTGCCGGATGGCTGGCGGCATTGATTTTCAGGCTGGCCGCGATCTGGCGAGCTTCGATCTGGTTGACGATCAGGAAATCAAGCATCCGAAGAATGGGCTCCGGAATATGGATGGCTGGTGCCAGATTCAGGATTGTCCGCGCGCCAAGCTTGTGGGCACGTTCAATCAGGGCCCAGTTTTGCTCGGGCAGGATTTCATTCTGCATCAGCACGACATTCCGCGGGCTCAAAATTTCATCAGGAATCTGTTCGTGGATAACTTCGGAATTGGCCCCCATGGCGACCAGTATCTGGTTTTCGCCTTCGTTGTCCCTGGCGATCACAGCGCACCCCGTATCCAGATCAGACTGGACGACGCCGGACATCATGACGCCTTCACGCTTCAGGTTGTTCAGGATGCGGGCTCCCATGCCATCGTTACCGATCCGCCCGATCATGGCAACCTTGGCACCGGATCGTGCCGCAGCCAGCGCCTGATTGGCACCCTTACCGCCGGGGGACATTTCGTACGCGGGGGAAATGACGGTTTCACCGGGGCCGGGTAGATGGCTGACCGACATAAAGAAATCCATATTAATGGAGCCGAAAACGATAATCATTCTCAACTAGCCTCCTGCCTACGGTTATATTCTAGCGTAAAAAGGGCTGCAAAAGGGCCTTTTTTGATTTTAGTCATGGAATAGCGGGGGGTATCATTCTTATTGTAGTCATATGGCGAATTCAGTACTCTTCGCCCGTTCACTGCATAACCCGTTGAGCTAAGATATGGATTTTGAAGCTTTTTTCCAATCCCGCGTGGATACCCTGAAAGCAGAAGGACGCTACCGCGTGTTTGCGACGCTGGAGCGGATGGCTGGTAAGTTCCCACAGGCGATTTACCATGCGGCAGATGGCAGCACCCGGGAAGTGACAGTCTGGTGCAGTAATGATTATCTCGCCATGGGGCAAAATCCGGTCGTTTTGGCGGCGATGAAAAACGCGATTGATAACAGCGGCGCGGGCGCTGGCGGAACCCGCAACATTTCGGGTACGACAAAATACCATGTGAAGCTGGAACAGACGGTCGCGCGCCTTCACAATAAGGAAGCGGCATTGGTGTTCACCTCTGGCTATACCGCGAACGAAGGTGCGCTCAGCACGCTGACGAAACTGATTCCGGACTGTATTATTTATTCCGATGAAATGAACCATGCCTCGATGATCGAGGGCATTCGCCACGGCGGCGCGCAAAAGCGTATCTTCCGCCACAATGATCTGGCCCATCTGGAAGCGTTGCTGAAAGCTGATGACGCCACCGCGCCAAAGATCATTGCATTCGAATCAGTATATTCAATGGAAGGTGATATCGCCCCGATTGGCGCAATTGCCGATCTGGCTCAAAAATACGGGGCATTGACTTATCTGGATGAAGTTCATGGTGTGGGTCTGTATGGCCCCCATGGTGCGGGTGTCGCCGAAGAAATGGGCGTCATGGACCGCATCGATATCATTGAAGGAACATTCGGTAAGGCCTATGGGCTTGTCGGTGGATATGTCGCTGGCCGTGCCGGAACGATTGACGCCATTCGTTCATTTGCCGCCGGTTTTATTTTTACAACGTCACTGCCGCCAGCCGTACTGGCGGGGGCCAAGGCCAGTGTTGAGCATCTGATGGTGTCGGATATTGAACGCTTGCGCCAGCGCCGCAATGTGCGCCACCTGAAAGGCCGTCTCGCGCGCGCGGGCCTGCCGTTCCTGAAGGGGGATAGCCATATCGTGCCGCTGATCGTTGGTGACGCGACGTGCTGCAAGGCGATTACAGACATCCTGCTGGAGCAATATAATATCTATGTCCAGCCGATTAATTACCCGACCGTGCCGAAGGGGACGGAGCGTCTGCGCCTGACCGCGACGGCAGCACATAGCATCGCCGATGTTGATCGTCTGTGCGATGTGCTGGAACAGCTCTGGGTTGAAAACCACGTATATCAGTACGCCCACGCATAAGGTGCGCGAACGCGCAGGGTTTATGCGCCCTTGTTTGTCATGCCCATCATCGTGGCGCATTGTTCGGCCCGGCCCAGATTCTTGTCGAGGGCGGCCATGGTTTTGGCCATATCGGGGCTGTCGTCATCCATCCATGTTCTGACAGTGGCAAGATAAACTACGGTGAGGGCGGCGACATGGGCCCCGCCTTGCAAGCCGCTTGTATCGATTCCGGCGGCATCCAGCATATGCGCCATCGAGCGGCCCAGATGAGGCAGTCCGGTGAGGGCTTGCCGGGGGTCGCATTTAAAACTCTCGAGGATAGAAAGAAGTGCGTCTCTATCCTCGTTCAGGACATCGAAACGTTCCATCAGGACATCGAAGAGGCGGTCACGGTGGCTGCTGCTGCCATGAGATGTGCCGACACAGTCGAGAACCTTTTTGTCGATCATGCGGCCATAGGCCACCAGCAAGGCAGTTTTATCGTCGAATTCTGCATGCAGGTCCGGCAGGGGAATTTTTGCGTGCGCGGCGATATCATGCATTGAAACACGGGCCCAGCCATCGCGCGCGGCCAGAAACAAAGCCGACTTGATCGCCTTTTCCCTGCTTTCGGATCGTTTTTTATGTGATTTTACGCCTGCCATGGTATTTCCTTGAACGGAAGTTTCGGTTAAAACATAACCTGTTTTTAGCTTGTGAGGAATAGAGCATGAAAGACCCGCATATTGACCTTCTGGCGATTGGTAACGCCATCGTTGACGTTCTGGCCCAGACAGATGAGGCTTTTGTCGAGCGTCAGGGGAAACTCTACGGTATGGTCAAGGGGGCGATGACCCTGATCGATGAACGCCGCGCTGTTGAACTATATGCGGAAATGCCAGCGGGCATTGAGTCGTCGGGCGGATCGGCTGGCAATACGATTGCCGGGTTTGCGTCATTCGGCGGCAAGGGAGCCTATATCGGCAAGGTTGCCAAGGATCAGCTGGGCGATGTCTTCAGTCACGATCTTAAATCACAAGGCGTTGTATTCCAGACCCAGCCGCTGGCAATCGGCGCGCCGACTGCCCGTTGCCTCGTTCTTGTGACGCCGGACGGACAGCGCACCATGAATACCTTTCTGGGTGCTGCGGTCGAGCTGTCGCCGATCGATATCGATGAGGAAC